>ONXO01000110.1 GCA_900321795.1 uncultured Eubacteriales bacterium | reverse complement strand
TCAATACACTCATTCAGGTATTTCTTTTCATTACCAGCAAAAACGGGGACGGCCAGAGGGGTCAACTCTTGGTTGCCATATACCGACTTAATAAAGTCTATCGTCTGTTTATAATCTGCCATGATTATTACTTTTTTAAATCGCTTTTACATCTTTTGATCAAGATTCTTCCCCTTCTCCTCGTGTTCGAAGTTCGGGATGAATTCACGGATAGCATCAACTACCTGTGCCTTGGTAAAGTCATCCTTCTGGAAGATACCTTCAAGTTTATTGAAGAAAGCATCAACTTCCTTCATATCGTGTCGTGTGGTCTGCTCAACTACTCCAAGAGCTTGAAAACGTTGCATATCTATCTTCTCACCAGGCACATAGAATTCTTCGTATGCCTTTTCACCAGTTGTATCAGAGCCAAAGTAAACGACAGGATAGGTCTCACTATCATAATCCATAGCTGCAGCATACTTAACTGCCTCTGCATCATTGGCACATTGTTTCTTCTCGAATCCTTCTGCCTTCACAAACTCATCACATATAGAGGAGAAAGTGAGCATTTGGTCTTCACCCAGTTTCGGGAAGAAGACTTCCCCGCCACGGCCAAGGATACAAGCTAACATGCAAATCTGGCCACTCTCTTCAGGACTAACGAAATATCTCTTCACATCAGAAGGAGCCACCAGTGGCTGCTTTTTCTGCAAACGGTGAATCCATCCATCAGGCAAAGAACCGTTAGAGAAAGCAACATTAGCAAAGCGGGCAGTGGTAACTTTGAAATACTTATTGTAAGCCATCACCAAGTCTTCCATAATGCGCTTGCTGGCCCCCATGATGTTCACGGGGTTAGCAGCCTTATCGGTAGAAACGCAGAAGAAATGCTTAGGAGGATAGACCGTCAACAAATCCATTAATTTCTTTGCTTTGATGTCGTTGTTCTCAATCAGTGCCTGCACAGAGTATCTATCTTTCTCCGAGCGCACATGCTTATGAGCAGAGAAATTAGCCACAATGTCAAAGCCTTTCTCTTTACGGAAAATACGCTCAAAAATAGGATCTGCAAAGTTCAGTGTGTAGCAGCGAAACTCATCAGGCACGTACAGTCCGTTGGTAGAGCGCACATCACGCACCAGCTCTGCTAGTCCATTCTCATTGAGGTCAACAACCACCACCTTCCCCGGCTTGAACCGCAGCGTGGCTTTGATATATGACGAACCAATACTACCAGCGCCACCAATCACACATACACTCTTGCCCTCAATCTCTTGGGCCAGTTTCTCCGCATTCGCCTGGATGTCTGGCTCAAACATGCTGACAGGTCGGAAGGTAACACTATCTGAAATAAATTTGTCTAAATTGAACATATTGTTAAATTACTTCAATATTTGTTGAATCTTTGTAGCATCTCCGTACTCACACGGCGAATCGTAAGGTCTATCAGGAAAAGCGCCATATTCCAACTTAATATCAAGATTATGTTCCTTAATAAACTGTTCTACACGGTCTGCCAAACTTTTAGGTTTGCCCGTGCAGCAATTAATAATACCTACAACCTCTTTCTGCATAACCACTGCTGATAACTGATTGGCTAATTCATCTACATTAATAAAATCATACTGATTCTTGCCAGTTGTGAATGGAAATGTCTTCTTACCTTCTTCTGATGCCAACAAAAGTTTGCAGAAAATAGAGTTATTCTTCTTGTCATCACCAAGGATATAATAGCAACGAAGCCACTGAAGGATACACTCTTTCTGTTTGCAATAAAGAATCATGGCTCTGCGCAATGCATCCTTTGCTATGCCATACATAGAGATGGGATTGCAAGGCGTATTTTCATCAATAGCACCTTCCCAGTAACCGACCTCGTGCATAGTACCCATCACGGCCAGTTGCTTCAAACCGCCATCTATCATAGCGGTCAGGAATTTGTAGTGAGCAGACAAATCACCTATCTGCGTTGGAGCATTATGCACAAAGCCATTTCTCCAGGCCATGTGGAGACAAACATCTGGTGAGCCTAATTGTTCATATACATTCCCCTCAGGCAGTTCAAAAAGATTCAGTGTCTTTCTTTCTGCACGTTCATCTACATCATTGGTCACAATATCGCACGCTATTACCTCTGCTCCTTTGTCCAGAAGTGCTTTTACCACGTGACGGCCAATGTAGCCATTGGCTCCTGTTACTAGTACCTTCATACGTTAGTTTCTATTTAAAGAGGCCCTTCTGCTTCATTTCCTCCAAAGAGGCCTCGTAATTATCTGTCTGTAATTCTTGGCAATTCACCCATTCTGTGAATTGCTTAATACCTGCATCAAAAGTCCACTTAGGCTGGAATCCAAGTAATTGTTTGGCAAGCGTGATATTCGCATAATTGTGACGGATATCACCTAATCGGTAATTGCCAGTAACCTTAAGAGGCACCTCAATGCCATAATGTTTACTTAGAGTTTGCGCTACGGTCAAGACATCTGTAGAAACACCTGTACCAATGTTGAATACATGGCCATTAGCATCTGGCACTTCCAAACCGGCTACAGTTGCTTCCACCACATCATCAATGTACACGAAGTCACGGCTCTCTTTCCCATCCTCAAAAATATTGATCTCTTTATGG
>ONXO01000059.1 GCA_900321795.1 uncultured Eubacteriales bacterium | reverse complement strand
TGTAACATTTGATACAGTTACTACTCCAGTTGATTCATTAATACTTGCTGTTGCTTGCGAACAGCTTACTGTAGCTCCGGTTAATGTATAACCACTATCAGATGTTATAGTAAATGTATCAGTTCCTCCCATTGCTATATTTTTTGATGCCGGTGAAGCTATTCCGTTAGAGACATCCATTTGAACTGTAAATGAAGTTTTGCTATTTAAATAGTTTTTCGTGTCTGAAGCTAGTTTGCCACTATAATTACTTCTATTAATATATGAAATTAATAAAGTTGACATTAAAAGCAAAAAAACTACTAAAAATGTATAGACAACGGTCATAGAAACAAATCCTTTTTTCATCTTCTCACCTATTTTACATTATACCACACAAAAACACTTAGGTTAATCCCTAAATGTTTAAAATTGCATATATTATATTATGAATAAATTAAATGATTTAAAAACTTTGTATAAAACTAATAGAAAGCTATTTGATTTGGTTATTCTATTAGTGAATATAACTCTTATAGTATTTCAAGCTATTTTTGCTTTAGTATCTCCCAGCAGAATAAATGTATTTTTACTTCTATTATTAATAGGCTTCTTAGTGTATCAACTAATCAAAAACCCCTGATTTAATTAGTTTGTTAGTTCTATTTAAATAATTAACTACTCTTTTTACTTCTTTTACCTTTTCTATTTCGTTAGTTTCTACTTTTAATATTGGAGGCATGCTTATCAAAAAGGTAAAAAGGCTTATCTCTTCTTTGTTTAGTTTATATTCTTCTAAATAGTAGTTTAACATTTCTTTAAAATCATTATCTAAGTATTCATTTTTATATAATTTATATAAATCAAGTACAGGAGTATCTACTATAAAGTTATCCCAACCAGTCAGTATTTCGTCTTTTCCAAGAAGTAAATTATCTTTTTTTAAGTTGTTATGAATAACAGAGACTCTTTCTTTAGTTTTATCTTTAACTAGGTTATACCACTTATTTATCTCTTTTTCTATAAATATTAAATTAGAGTTAAATAAAGAATAGTTTCTAGCAAGTAAATATGAAGAAGGAGACATATATCTTTCATTATCTATTTCCATTATCTTTCTTTGATAAAAATCTTTTAAATAATCTACGTTATCTATTAGTTTATTATATATATTTTTGTATTTAGAAGTAGACACTTCTTTATAATAAGTTGTTGATTCATGAAGATGAGATATGTGTTTGGCAAGTGGTATTAAACTAGTACTCTTTTCTCCTTCAGTGTATTCGTATTTAACTTCTTTTTCACTTTCTTCAAGTACTTTCGGATGGCTATTGTAGTTTCGACTATCTAAATAATCAAATAAGTCTTTAACAGGCTTATTTTTAGGTTTTAAAACACATTTTTCTACTCCTGAATCAAGTATTTTTACCTTACCTTTTAAAGATATTTTATTCTTCACTACTAAAGCAAGGCACGATTATTTTATCTCCTACATTGATATTTGATAAGTTGTTATATTCTGATAAATCATTTAAGCTTACATTATATTTAATTGCGACACTTTCGATAGTATCTTCACTCCTCATAATATAAACTTTATATTTATAATAGTCACTTGTTTCTTCAAAACTTCCTATTATACTATTTATTTCTTTCTCTGTGACATCTTTTTCCATAGATTCTTGGTCTTCTCCCATAGTTTCACTTTCCTTTTCCTCCTTTTCTTTTTCTATTATTGTATCTTCATTTACTTCTTCTACTTCTGTCACTGCTTCCTCTTCAATAGCGTTTAATACTTCATCTTCACTTTCTTCATCTAGCTTTACTTCTTCATAATCCATATTTAAATCAATAATTAAAGATAATATGTCCTTTTCTATATTGTAATTAAAGTCTTTAATAGTTAGGTTAATTGAATCTTTGTCTATTAAACTAGATAAAGCTATTGTAAAAGGCACGCTGAACATAAACTCTTCATTTTGTACACTGGATTTAGTTATTTTATAAAGCCCGGACACATCAAAATATCCTTCAATCGTATCATCCAAGATTTTATAATCGTGTGAAACAGTAATGTCAGTTATTTCTGCTACATAAGTTTCCATAGTACAGTTTTTCTTAAACTGAATTGTTTGAGACATAAATAAAACACTCCTTTCTATTTAATAATATGAAAGAAGTGTAATAATATTCTAAATAATTAGTTTTTTAGCATTGTCATAAATATCTTTATTCTTATATCCTAAATCTTCTAAATATTTAATTGTTTCTGGTGAAGAAATACCAAAATTTTGAAGTCTTAATATTTCATCATATAACCCAAAGCTTTCACTAATTACTATATACGCTCTGATTTTTTTTACTCCGTCATAATCAGTAAATTCTTCGTATAATAAATCCTTTATTTGATTAGCATATAATTTTTTAATAAATTCAGTTCTTTTTGTTTCTTTCATTTTTACCTCCAAATAAATATAAATATATTTCTTTATAATTAATTACATATATAAACTCAATACCTTTTTTAGCTTCTTCTGGGAGTTCATTTATGTCTTTTTCGTTTTCCTTAGATAAGAATATTGTTCTTATTCCATTTCGTTTAGCAGCTAAAACTTTTTCTCTTAGTCCACCTACTGGGAGAACATCTCCCAAAAGAGTTATTTCTCCGCTCATGCTTATAGTTGGCTCGATTGGAATGTTAAGCAGATAAGAAAGTAAAGCTGTTGTTATATCAATTCCTGCTGATGGGCCATCTTTAGGTATTCCACCTTCTCTAAAGTTTATATGAATTGTTTCTTTAAAAGCACTATCATTTATTTTAAAGAATGATGTATTAGATTTGATATATCCAAAAGCTACATCTATACTTTCTTTTAAAACATCTCCTAAGTGCCCACTTGTGACATATGGTGTTTTTCCTTGGTAGGAAGCTACTTCAATATCTAATAGCTCTCCACCATATGGTGTATAGGCAAGCCCTCTTACATAACCACTTGTAAACTTTTTACTCTTTTTTATTTCATACTTTTCTATTCCAAGATAATTATGTATGTCACTTTCTTTGACAGTGAAATCTTTTACCTTTATATTATTTAGTTTTGCATAAGTAACTACTTTTCTAATTACTCGATTTAATAATCTATCTAAATCGCGCACTCCGGCTTCCTTAGTATATCTTTCTATAATATATTTAATAGCTGCTTCTTCAAAATTTATGCTGCCATCTTTTAAACCGGCATTTTTAAGTGCATTTTTAATTAAATATTTTTTAGCAATAGTTTCTTTTTCATGTGTTAAATATGAAGGAAGATTAATTATTTCGAGTCTATCTAAAAGCACAGGTGGGATTAAAGAAGCGTCATTAGCTGTTAATATGAATGTTATTTTACTTAAATCTATACTTTCTTCTATGTAGTTATCAGTAAAAGCTTTTGCCTGATTTTTATCTAGTAAATCAAGAAGCACACTTACAGGGTCTCCCTTGTAATCACTTGACACTTTATCTATTTCGTCAAGAAGTAATACTCCTCTTAAGCTTTTACTTCTAATTAATGAAGTTATTATTTTACCTGGTTCACTTCCTATATAAGTTTTTCTATGCCCGATTAGCTCAGCAGGATCGTTCATGCCTCCTAAGCTTATTTTAGCATAGCTTTTATCAAGTGCTTTTGCAATAGATTCTGCTAGAGTAGTTTTACCTACTCCAGGAGGGCCTACCAAGCATAAAATGGGAGTATTTGCATTTTTGTTTGTTGAAACCGCAACGTACTCTAAGATTCTGTTTTTTACTTCTTCTAATCCATAGTGAGAAATTTCTAGACATTCTTTAACCTTATTAAGAGATGGTGCTTCTTTTTTTTCTTCATTAAAAGGTATAGATAGCACTGTATCAATATAACTTCTTATCGTAGAAAATTCAGGACTATTATCATTAGTTGTTTCAAATCTTTTTAATTCATTTTTAATTCTATTTACAATATTAAAAGGTAATTTTTTTTCTTCTAAGTTTCTATTTACTTCATCTATATATTCACTTTTAGAATCTTTTTCTCCAAGTTCTTCTTTTATGACTTTAATTTTTTCTCTTAAAATCATTTCTTTTTGCATATCGTCTAAATCGTGTTTCAATGTTGTTTCGATTTTATTCTCTAAATCTAATACTGCAATTTCTACATTAAGCTCGTTAATTAAGTTCTTAGCTCTTATTATTCTATTACTTTCTACCATTAAAGTGATTTTTTTACTAATAGAAAGAGGAAGAAAATTGGCTATGTAGTCAGTAAGCTTTTCTAAGTCATCTATATTTTTTATTTGATTGATTATTGAATTAGATATAAAGGAGTTTTTACTAATGTATATTTCTAAAAGTTCCATAAGTTTTCTAAATAAAGCCGTTTCTATTGTGGGATTATAATCAAACTTAGGAAAAGAAACTATTTCTGCTTCTAATATATTTTTATCATTTGATATATTTTTATAATTTAATACTTTTACTCTTGATTCACCCATTAGGACAATGCGTGTTAAGCCATTTGGTAAATCTATTCTACTACTAATAGTGGCTATTACACCACATTTAGCTAAGTCAGAAGTATCAGGTGCTTCTTCAAGGGCTTCTATAGGGCTTACAATTAATACTTTATTGTTGTATTTATTTCTAGAAAGGTCAATTACTTTCTTTGTTATGTCATTATTAAGTTCAATTCTAGCTTCTGAAAGAGGGAGTAAGACTAAACCTTTTAGCAATATAACAGGTAAGTTATTTTTCATAAGTTTCGCCTCCCATATGTCTTTTTATTATAAATACAAAATCGTAATCTGTCTAGCAAAATTTAATTTTTTTTTACCTTTTTTTACTAAAGTATTTTACTATGTACAAACTATATAGATAATAAATATGTTTCTAACCCTCTTACTTTATCTATATCACCTTTTTTAATCTTATAATCTAAATTAGATAGTTCTTCTAAATTATTGATTAATTCCATTTTATTAGTCTTTCTAAAGCTTTCTAATGCAAGTTTTACCCTATAAGGGTGTTCTTTTAATTTAGTGGCAATTTCTTTTTCACTAAATCCGTCACGATTTAATATACCCACCTGTAAGATTAACCTTATCTGTGAAGCAATTAAACTTATTATTACGGCAGGTTCTTCTCTGCCATTTATTAACTCTTTGTATAATTTAAAAGTAGTTACTTTATCTTTCTTTAAAGCAGCTTCTACTAATTTAAATATTTTATCATTACTGTCATACTTAATAACCACTTTTTTTACATCATCTATTGTTATAGTTTTATCATCTATTTTATATAATACTAGTTTTTCTAACTCATTATCTAATAAATTTGTATTATCATTTATTCTATTAGCTATTTCATTTATAGCGTTATATTCTACTTTATAATTTCTTTCATTAAAATAATCCTTTACATAGCTATTAACTTCTTTAATATCAATAGGTTTGATTTCTAAAACTTGTGCTTTTTCTCTTAGTAATTTTACTATTTTTTTTCTTTCGTCAAGCTTTTCACTATCGACACTGAAAATTAATATTGTATTAGGATTAGGATGCTCTATATAATTATTAAGGGAGATACTTTCAAGTGTGCTTTTACCTGTTAAGAATGAACTATTTTTGACTAGAACTATCTTCTTATCACCAAATAAATTATCATAACTGGCTTCATTAATAATTTCATCTATGTTAGATTCTTCATAATTTATCAAAATGTTGGCTTCAATGCTTTTGAGTACTTTTTTAATATCTTTATTTCCTAGGCCGTAGATAACATAAATCACTTCAAGTACCTCCCTGATATAATATTAGCACATTAAAGTAAAAAAAGCAATTTTATAATATGCTTACTTTATAGTTTTAATAGCAAACTTAGCAACTTTTTTAAGCAATAACTTAAATTGGATTTACGTGTATAACTACCAAATATATCTCATCCAGCTTATTTATTATTTCTTTCTCTAAATTATCCGCTATTTGATGGGAATCATATGTTGACATATTTCCATCTACAAATATAGTTAATGATATTTGATATTTATAGCCTACTGGTGTAGCGTTAAAGTGCTGCACTTTTTTTATTTCTTTGTATCCATCAACTATTTCTAACACTTTATTTCTCGTTTCTTCCGTTATCGTTTTATCCATTAAAACATCATAGCTTTGTTTAAATAGCTTGCTCGAAGAAATAATAATCCATATAGAAATGAATAAACCTATTATTCCATCCAGATAGAATATACCATATTTAGCAAATATTACTGATATTAAGTTAAGTGTTGTAAGGAGTATATCGTTTCTGTGATCTTTAGAATTGGCTTCCATTAGCAAATTATTTTCTTTTTTAGCTATTTTATTAGTATAAATGTATAGGAATAGTTTTACTATTATTGTTATAATGCACACAATTATTAAATGTATTGAGAAAGTATATGTGTTTTTATTAATTAGTGAAGAAATTGATGATTTTACTATTGTTAAAGAAACTAAAATCATCATTAGGCTTATTAACATTGAATAAATGTATTCAGCTTTGCCATGGCCTAAATTATGATCTTCATCTGATGGAACTGAAGCTATTTTGTTACCTATATAAGTTATTAATGATGAAGCAATGTCTCCCCCACTATTAAATGTGTCTGCAATCATAGCTTCACTTTTACTTATTATACTTACTATTAATTTAAATATAAATAGTAATAGATTACCAACTATGCCTAATATGCTTGCTATTCTGACCTTTTTATATCTTTCCATAGTTTCTCCTTTGTATACAAAAAGGAGCATTTATTAATGCCCCTAGAAATATTAATTTCTTTCTTTAATTTTAAATGTGCCTTTAATTCCTTTTAAGAAGTTAAGTTTAGCTCTTCTAACTTTACCTTTCTTAACTACTGTTATCTTGTCGATTAAAGGACTATTAACTGGGAAAACTCTGTTTACTCCAACATTTCCACTTTTCTTTCTAACTGTGAAAGTTTCTGATACACTTCCACCTTTTCTAGATGTTACAACACCTTCAAAAGCTTGGATTCTTTCTCTTTTTCCCTCTTTAATCTTAACGTCTACTCTTACAGTATCTCCTACTCTAAACTCAGGAACGTTAGGATTAATTTGCTTTGCGTTAATCTTATCGATTAAATTCATCTTCTACATCTCCTTCTATTATGCTTATTTTAATCTTACAACTATCTCTTGCAGCGGATTAAACAAGAATAATTCTATCATAATCTTATGATAAAAGCAAGCATTTTAAGCCATTTTAATAGCTACTGTGCTATTGGCATGCTAATAAATGGTGTCGGATGATATTTTTTAAGAACTATGTCTTTATTTCCTATAGGATTCTCTTTTAAGTAAGGATCATTTTTCTTTACATATTCAGTTGAATACTCGAAGATGCTATCGTGGGAAGCTAGAATTAATTCAGGTGTTTCTCTAGTTAACATATGCTCTAAAGATACTTTTCTTTCATAAGCTTCTTCATAATCTCTTCCTAGTTCATTATTTAATGTTTTTGTTAAATTGATTCTTTTAGTCATAGTTAATTTATCAAAACTATCTCCAAGTAATGATTTGACTTTTTCATTTATTTTTATATACAATTCATTAATTTTGTTATATAGACGTTCTACTTCTTCGTCACTAGAACTCATAATAGCGCTAGAATAGTCCTTCATATATTCATATCTTCTAAGTTGTTTTTTAATTCCTTCTAATTGATTTACATATATGTGTGCATCCATTATACTCCAGCTCATAGTTCCTGCTTCAAATCCATTTGCTTTTGCAAACATTGAAAGTAAAATAGCATACTGAGAAATGTTAAATGGAAGACCAAGAGGAACATCCGCACTTCTTTGGTGAACATATGAGTGAAGTTTTCCATCTGGAGTTGCTTTATATTCACTAGACCATACACAGCTAGGAAGTACTGCATTCTTAATATGAGCATCTTGCCATAAGCTTATATTCATTCTTCTATCTGTTGGATCAGTTTTTAATTTGTGTTCCACATATTGTGGTCTTTTGTATGTATGATTAATAAAACCATATGCTTCACCTATAGTACCTGCATATTGTTTTCCAAACCATATTGCTTCTTTTATTGTTCTTGGATTTTCTTTATTATCAACGATATCTTTAGATTTTACCATTACTGGTTTACCACTTTTATCTAAAACCGGTTTCTTTTCAAGAGAACCTGTTATAGGATTTATAACTTGCTGTTTTAAAGGGACTTCTCTTTCAGGATCATTTATAGCATTACTTCCTTGTTCATATATTCTATATATGCCATCTTCATCTACCACCCATAAATCCCATGTATGGTTATCTCTATCATTAAGCCATTTTACTTCGTTTGATTGAACTTGATGTATCCACTGAATTTCAGATGTGAAGTTCTTAGCTTTAACATCTTTAGTTTCAGCTATAGGAAATCCTTTACTTAAATCAAACTTATAATTCCATCCAGCTATAGCAATTGTATCTATTCCTGTTCTATTGTGAGTTTGCACTCCTTCTTCTAATATCTTTTTAACTAAAGTGCAATATGCTTCATCCGTTTCGGAAACAACTGCATTATCCCTATTTATTCTTATTTCTTTACCGTTAATTATCATATAAACCCTCCTACTTCTTAAGTTAAGAATACAATAAATTTTTAATGAAAGCAATATCTTTTATTGATTTTTTAAAATTTTTATTTATTTCCGTATTTTTAAAAATCCAAAGAAAAACCACAGTTTTAATGTGGCTTATCTACTTTTACCTTTTATTTCCTCTTCCTCATATGTTCCTAGGTTTTTATACATATTATTTATAATATTTGCGTAATATTCTCTTTCATAGTATTTATTCTTAAACTCTGTTTCTATAAGAGCTATTTTAGCCAAATATTCTTTATATTTTTTATTTTGCAAAGCTTCTTTATATTTGTTAAACAAGGCACTTTTGCATTTTTCTATTTCACCTAAACAAATCTTTATTCCGTTTTCACTATCATCTTCACTAGTTAAAAATAAGAATATTTTGTCATATACTTTTTTTAGATGTTTATCCATCTGTTTAATACAATAACTATTTTTCAACTTTCTATCAACTATAGTTACTTTTTTAATGTTTTCGTGTCTTTTAGATTTTGGTTTAATATCAAGTCCATTAAGATTCAAAAAATTTTTTAAAGTACCTTTTTTTATTTTTCTTTTTAAGTAATACATACTTTCACCTACTTCAATAAATCTGGTCTAACCTCTTTTGTTCTTTTTTTTGCTTCTTCTCTTCTATATTCTTCTATTTTCTTGTGATCTCCTGAAAGAAGTATTTCTGGAACTTCTATACCTCTAAAGTTTCTAGGATGAGTGTATACGGGATAATCCAGTACATTCGAAGTAAAAGAATCCTCCGTGTAGCTTTCTTCTCTTATAACTCCAGGAATTAGTCTAGTTATTGAATCTACTAGTACCATTGCTGGAACTTCTCCACCTGTTAAAACATAGTCGCCAATAGATAATTCCAAATCAACTATAGTTCTTATTCTATCATCAAACCCCTCATAATGTCCACATATAATTATCAAATGTTTTTCATTCCTTAAATCATACGCCATTTTTTGATTATATACTTTGCCTGCAGGAGTTAAAAGTATTACTTTAGATTCTGGTGTTCTAATATCTTCTACCGCATCGAATATTGGCTGACACATAAGTACCATACCTGCACCTCCACCGAAAGGAGAATCATCCACCTTTTTATGAGGATCTAATGTATAATCTCTAAAGTTAATTAATTCTATTTCTATCTTTTTACTTTCAATCGCACGTTTAATAATAGATTCAGTAAATACTCCATCAAACATATTCGGAAAAAGTGTAAGTATACTTATTTTCATATAAGTCCCTCCAAATTCTTTAGATAAATAGTTTTATTCTCTAAATCCACTTTCTCTATAAAGTTTTCATTTTTAGGAATATATTTACCATTTATATTAAATAGTTTATACCCATTATTATCAACTACTTCTTCAATGTATCCAATAATTTTTTCTTTATATGCACATCTCAATGAAATATAGTCACTATCTAACAATTCATTATCATTAAGCTTAAGTTCTTCTCTATCTACGTATACATTTTGTCCCTTAAACTTAAGTACATCATTTATATAGCTATATTCTTTGAAAACACACATGTCAAAAGATTTGTGGGGTCTATAGCTTTCTATAGTTACTTCTTCTTTGTCTTTACCTATATATAGATGAATACCCTTAATAAATATCTTTTCTTTGTATTCAAAGTCAGATATTATTCTAACTTCGCCTTTAAGGCCATGAGTATTTACAAGTTTTCCAATATATATTAGATTCATAATTACCTCCAAGAGTGCATTATAATGCTTCCCGCTACTGCAACATTTAGGCTTTCACATTTATCACACATGTCTAGTCTAATTCCATAATCAGCTTTTGCTTTTACTCTTTCACTTATTCCTTGTCCTTCACTTCCTAGAATAAGCGCATATTTTAAAGGCTTAATTTCAGAGACTTCTTTCTCTCCAAACATATCCGCATAATAGACATCAATGTTCATTTTATGAAGAGTATCAATTGCTTTTAAAGTATCCATAACTACTACATTCACATTGAATATAGTACCTTCACTACTTCTAATTAGTTTGTCATTAAATATGTTAACACTTGTACTTGATAGAACTACAGTGTCTACATTAAACGCAAGACTACTCCTAATTAAAGTGCCAACATTTCCTGGGTCTTGCACATTATCTAAAACTACCACTTTATTACCCTTAATAGTGTTATTCTCTTTAAGCTTAACTACACCCATAACACTAGGCGCATTCTTAAGCAGGCTTATCTTTTCCATACACTTTTTTGAGACAATAATTCTAGGAACATCTAATTCAAAATCGGAGCTATTTTCCACAATTAAACTTTCTAGAAGACCTGCTTTATATGCTTCACTTACCAAGTGCTCAGTTTCAACAATATACTTTCCTGCATCTTTAATATATTTAGCTTCTCTTAGTTTTTTAAAATAAACTATCTTTTCATTATTTACTGAATCTATCATATTTACTCCTTTAAGTTCTTTTTATTTTTTCTATAATCTGGTTTGTAGTATTCAACTGCATCCCAAAAAGCTTTAGAATGGTCAAAGTGAAGAAAGTGGCATAGCTCATGGATTATAACGTAGTCAATATCATCTACATCATATTTAATCAGCTCTCTATTTAATGTAACTAAGTTCTCACTTCTTTTATTATATCCCCATTTTCTAGTCATTTTCTTTATGTTTACTTTGGGATAAGGTATTTTCTTATTATTCATTGTGTTATATATTTTGCTTAACTCTTTTGGCAAAAAATCTTTAGCTTCTTTTATTAAAAACTTCTCTAAATCACTTTTCTTTGGAACATAGACATAATCTTCATCAAATGCCAGTTTTTTTACTACATTAGTTATTACTACTTTATATTCTTTACCTAAATAGAAGAATCTTTCTTCTTTGTCTAATTTTTTCTTTTGAGCATCTATCATTTTTGTTACTGATTTAATGTTATTTTCTATAAGATCTTTTACATACTTTTCAGAAGAAAAAATACTAGTACTTACATATATTTTTAAATCTGCTTTAACTCTTATATAAGTATTCTTTATTTTCTTTTTTTCTATTACTACTTCGTATTCATTATT
>ONXO01000037.1 GCA_900321795.1 uncultured Eubacteriales bacterium | reverse complement strand
TAGAAAAGAAAAATTAATTTCTTTCTTGGAGGGGAATTCTAATGAATGATCAATTAATTATGGATAATTATTTATTAGTATTAAAAAGTACTGTTGAGGTGTATGTACATGGAACTTTAGAAAGTTCTAATGAAGGTAGTAGAAATGTATTAAAAGAGTGTTTAGTAGATACATTAACTAATCAAGCAAATACTTATGATTTAATGACTAAGTATGGTTGGTATAATGTTAGTAACGTAGATGCTACTAAAGTAAATGAAACGCTCAATAATATTAAATCTAAAAACTAGTTAAAACAGGTTAAAACATCTGTTTTTTCTTTGGTTTCCTTTGACTTTTGCTTTTTTAACATGTTATAATTACTCTGGTGGTGTGTGAAACGTTTCCAACTGATAAGGTTGGAGTATGCTGTATAGCATATAACTGATAAGATGAGAAGTAGAATGATTTGGTAACGCAATGAAATGCTTCCTCTAAACACTGTGACGTGCGTAACAATAAGGTAGTTTATTGTTAGGTGCGAGAGCTCACTAAAGTCGGCAGAAAGTTGCCCTAGTTCAGAAATGAAAGGAAAGGTCTGTAGAGGTATAGGCTGTAATTGATATGCCGGGAGTCTATAAAATATCCATGGTTAGAATGTATTCTTGCAGTAATGTTTAGAATACCGGCGAATTCTCGAGTGTACGGACCTAGAGGGAATATAATAGAAATGTTATAGACACATTGGTACTAGAAATAGTGGTGTCGCATGTGTGGTTCAGTAATAATATCATCGGTGAGGAACCATATAGTGTTAAAGGCACTATCAAGCATGCAGGTTTATAGAGAAGACCTAAAGGTATATGCAAAGATAATCTTATCGGAACGTGTTAAGCCTAGAATACAAGAGCGATTACCCCGCGGTGACTGTAGTGTTAAGGAAAAGGTGACTATAACTTAACTTAATCTAGAGGAAAGCGGTGTCAAAGTACCGAAGAAGCATTGATAATAAGATGTGGAGGGAAAGGCACTAGTCAATTGTGAATCTTGAATAGATTGAATATATAATCATAGGTTCTTTATAGACTAAAAGAGATTATTAAATCGACTATGAAAGATGAAGTAACTAAAGATGCCTACTTAAGAAATAATGAATATTACAGAAGGCAGGAGGAATTCGATTACTTATATCAACAAAGTGTTAAAGGTCGAAAGTTTAAAAATTTAGTAGAAAGAATACTGAATCCATTAAACTTAAGACTAGCCTATAGAAATATTAAAAATAACAAAGGCAAAAATGCTAAAGGTGTAAGTGGTAAAAGTCTAAATTGGATTAGCAGTATGCTCTTGAAAGTGTATATAATATATATAACCATGAGAATAATTAATTATCAACCGGAAATGATTAGAAGAGTTGAAATACCTAAAGATAATGGTAAAGTAAGATGTCTTGGAATCAAAGAACCGATAGATAAGATTATTGAACAGGCTATATATCAAATGTTAGAACCAATAGTGACTGCAAAGTTTCACAATAACAGTAATGGCTTTATAAGAGGCAGAAATGCTAAAAGGGCTCTTGCTCAAGTGGAAAACTATATAAAAAGAGAAAAACTGTACTTTATAGTTGACATTGATATCAAAGGTTTCTTTGATAATATCGACCATGGTAAATTATTAAAACAACTATGGAGTCTAGGAATAGAAGATAAGAATCTATTAAGTATAATATCAAAAATGTTAAAAGCTGAAGTGCTAGGAATTGGAGAAATGACAAAAGGAACTCCACAGGGAGGAATATTGTCACCATTACTTGCTAATGTAGTATTAAATGAACTAGATTGGTGGCTAGATAGTAAGAAGAATAAAGGCATACGTTTTGTTAGATATGCCGATGATTTCAAAATTATCTGTCCATCTTATCAAGTTGCTAAAAATATGCTAGAAAAAGTAATAAAGTGGTTATCTTCAAGACTTAAGTTACAAGTAAGCGAAGAAAAAACAAAGATAGTTAACTTAAAAAGAAATTATTCTGAATTTCTAGGATTTAAGATAAAAGTCAAAAGAAAAAAAGATACATATGTGATAGTCAGTCATATTAAAGACAATGCACTAACTAAGTTAGAAAAATCTGCTAAAAAAAGAATTAGACAAATTAAAAAGTGTAAAAATAATCCAAATCTATTAGGCAAAATTATAGAAAGATATAATAGTTTTGTCGTAGGAGTACATAACTACTATGACTATGCAACTGAAATTTCTTATGATTTAAGCCATATAAATTGGATTATTGAAAACTATATTATGTTCAAACTAGGAGATGTTTTATCATTCAAAGATTGTTTGAAAAGCGAAAAACTATCTAAGAAGTATTGTAAGGGTGAGAAACCTTTATTTACAATTAGAGAGAACACGTTAATTCCAATCGGAAATGTAAAACATAACTTTAGAAAATATCGAGGGAACAAGATAAATTATTTTGATTCCAATACTCGAAAGTGTTTTCACAAGAATCTACAAATTAAGAATGAATATATGATTGATAAACTACTCGAAAATCCATATATGGATGAATCGGTAGAATTCAATGATAATATTGTTCCTGTATTTTGTGGACAACTTGGAAAATACAAGATAACTAAAGAATACATGTTTAACCCCGATAATATAAAAGTCACAAAGATTAGAACTAACGGTTCTGATAAATATGATAATATAATTATCGTGAATAAGCAAGTATTTAAGTTATTAAATATTAGAGGAGATGATATTATTGAAAATATGAGATATAGTGAGAACCAAAATGAAACACAGCTTAGAGAAATAAATAGAATTAGAAAGGAGAACAACCTGCTATTGATTTAGTCTTTAGTTAAAGAAATCTTGAAATATAGACAAACTATGAAAAGATGATAAAATTGATGGCACGCCGTATGAATTGAAAGGTTCCCGTACGGTGTAGTGTTGGGGAAAAGGCAGAGGATACAGAACCAAAGCCTTACCTATAACAATAACATGAAAAAGTATAAAGAAGAGATTATTGGAATACTTGTATTAATTGGATATTTATTATTATCTACACTAGGGCAAGAAATTTTATTATTACTTGGAGTGAACAGATTACCTACTCCACTTAAGTTGATAGTCGCACTTATTTATGATTTATTTATTCTTATGACTATTATATTTATCTATTTAAAAACTATAGTTAAAGACTTTAATCAATTTAAATCTAATATAAAATACTATATAGATAATTATTTTAAATACTTCTTTTTAAACCTAGGTTTAATGATGATATCTAATATAAT
>ONXO01000083.1 GCA_900321795.1 uncultured Eubacteriales bacterium | reverse complement strand
TAGCTCAGTCGGTAGAGCGCACGGCTGTTAACCGTTAGGTCGCAGGTTCGAGTCCTGCATCGGGCGCCATCTAAAAAATAATCTCCGCTAAATCGGAGTTTTTTTTATTTTTATACAATATTTTATTATCAAAATTAAAAATTGGTCTTTACTTTTTCAAAAATGTATAGTATTATTAATTTGTTCCCAAAAGGGAATAAATATTCACAAATATGTTCAAGCATAGAAACCAGGGTAACCTGGTTTTTATGCATCTTAAAATAAAAAAAAGAGTATTTCTACTCTTAGTAATTAGTTGCAAGTCTTTCTTGATAAGCTTTCCCATGCTTACAAACTGGACATACTTCCACTGCTTCTTTACTTCTATAAACATGGCCACAATTTCTACAAATCCAAATAGTTTCTTCTTCACTTTCAAATACAAGATTATCTTCAAGATTCTTTAATAACTTTAAGAATCTTTTTTCATGATGTTCTTCTATTTTTCCAACACCTTCAAAAAGATTAGCTATATCATCAAAGCCTTCTTCTCTTGCCACTCTTGCAAATTCTTTATACATTTCAGTATGTTCATAATTTTCCCCATTTGCAGCATCAACTAGATTTTCCTTAGTTGTAGGAACTTTACCACCATGTAATGCTTTAAACCACATCTTAGCATGTTCTTTTTCATTATTTGCACTTTCTTCAAAAATTGCAGCTATTTGTTCATAACCATCTTTTTTGGCTTGAGATGCATAGAAAGTATATTTGTTTCTTGCTTGACTTTCCCCAGCAAAAGCAGCCATTAGATTTTTTTCAGTTTGACTTCCTTTTAATTCCATAATCATTACCTCCAATTTGATTTTATCACATAGCAAAAGAAAAAGCTACAACTCTTCTAAAAAGTTCTTAGCTTCCTTTAAAACATTACTTATCTCTTCTTCAAATGCAGTATTAAAACTAATCCATCCACACTTAAACATCGTATTAAGGCATTCGCTTTCTTCTGTTTTAATATAGTTATACAACTCATCAAACTTATCTTTCAAAAACTTATTACTTGCTTTATTAATTAAACTTGCATATATAATTGATAAATAATTATCACTAAATAAAATATCATTTAAAATATCTTTGTCATTAACTTCTTCATTAGTGACACTAATCTCTTCATTTCTAATTTTTGGCATATTATCTCCTAATCTAGTAATTTCATAATATTTATTATATTATTTTTATGATTTTTAAAAATCTTATCTAAATAATCTTTAATTTCAATGCTTGCTTTACTTTCATACATATTTATCTTTTTACAAAACAAATGCTCTTTAATAAGAATATCCTCAATTAAAAACAAATCCTTAGTAGAAATTATATTAGGAACTTCTTCCATGTCAATCACTCCTCATAAGTATTATTTACTAGAAAAAACTTAATATACTAGTATAATCCACATATATTTACATAAAATAATAATAGATTAGCACTCACTATTGACAAGTGCTAATAAAAGTGATAATATTAAAAATGTAAGGAGATGATATTATGAGTTTATTACCAGGAAGATTTTATTTAGATGATTTCTTTGATGACATCGAAACTGATAACAAATTAATGAACATGAATTGTGATATTTATGAGAAAGAAGGTAAATACAACGTAGTAATTGACGTTCCAGGATTCAATAAGGAAGACATTAAAATTGATGTCGAAGATGGATACCTTACAGTAGAAGCTACAAGAAATAAAGAAACAGAAGAAACTGACAAACGTTATATTAAACGTGAAAGAGTTTATGGTTCATTTAAAAGACAGTTTTATATCGGCGACGTTAATCACGAAGAAATTAAAGCTGAATTTAAAAATGGAACACTAAAAATTACAGTTCCTAAAACAGAAGAAAAAGAATCTAAAAAATCAATTGAAATTGAATAAACTAAAAACCCAGGTTAATCCTGGGCTTCTTTTTTAATATTTAAGTTTAACTTTATCTTCTAACTTGTCTCCAACTTTATCTTCTAAAGTTTCTGGATGAAGTAATATATCTTGCATCATCTGAGCCGCTTTTATAAAGTATACACCATCAGCGATTCTTTCATCTAAGTTAATACCAAACTCACACATATCACGCACTTCTTCTTTACCATCTGGCATAATAACTTTCTCTTTTTTTATTTCACCAATAGTTGCAAGTATTGAGCTTGTACCAAAATCAGTTAAATGATGATATATTGCCCCACCTTTAATACTACCCAAATTAGAAACAATAACACTACTATAATATAAATTATCATCTCTTAAAGATTTAGGAAGTAAATCATGATTATCCATAAATTTAACAACTTTAACAATTAAAGCTATCATAAATTTAGGAAACTTAGCAACAAACTCCATAACATCATTAGTACCAGTTACTTCATCTTTAGTATTTCTAACCTTTTTAACTGAAGCTAAAACTTTCTCTTTAACTTCTATTAAAGTATCATCTTTATCAAAATCTATAACAGATAATACCTCTTTAGACTCATCTTTATAATTTATTTTTCCGGTATAAGCTACTTGTACTTTATTTCTTTCATACATAGTTTTATTAATAATGAATCTATTTAAATATGGTTTATTATATAAAACCTTTACTATCATTGTTACAAATAAATGAAAATACGTTAAATCAGGATCATCTTTTTTCTTATTTTCGTAATATTTAACTAATTCAGTTACATCAAACTTCTGATTTATATATACATCACTATCACACCTCTTTGGCATTATATGAAGCATAATCTTATGCATTGGATCACTTTCTCTTACAACTTTACCATCTCTTCTATCTCTTGCCATTTCCTTTAGCCTCCTATATAATTTTACATTAATAATTAAAGATAATCAATAATTTCTTTTTTTATGTTGGATTTTAAACATCATAGAAAGCAATGTTTTAGTAGGAACAAATCTGTGAAAAAAGTATCCCATTTTAACTGAAAAGCCCGGAATTATAATTAACTTTTTCTTAAACATCTTATCTATTGCATATTTAGAGACATAATCACTAGTTAATGAATTTATACTGAATATTCCACCTGCAACCTTATTGAAATTAGTGTCAACTGGTCCAGGACATAATACAGATATATTAACTTTACTATTCTTTTTCTTTAATTCTTCATATATTCCCAAAGTATAACTTCTTACATAACTTTTAGTTGCATAATAAGTTGAAAGAAGTGGTCCCCCTGGCATTAAACCAGCAATTGAAGCAACATTTAATATGTAATTGTTTTCACCCATATATTCTAAACATGCTTTAGTTATTTTATGTAGTGCTATCACGTTTACGTTAACCATTTCCATTTCTTTATCTAAACTCACTTCATCATAATAACCAAATGCTCCAAATCCCGCATCATTAACAACTATTTCAGGTTTTTCTTTTTTAATTAAGTCAATAACCTTACTCACTCCTTCACTAGTTGAAAGATTGGCAGTCAAAGTACTAAAACCTTTTACATCTTTACAAGCTTCTTCAAGCTTTTTACTATTTGAAGAAACCATTATTACTTGATGTCCCATTTCACTTAGAATTTTACACATATCTTTTCCAATTCCAGAAGAAGCTCCTGTTACTAAACATTTCATTTATCTCACCTTATTAAGAATATCACAAATATTAAAAAAAGGATAGTATAAACTACCCTAAAGCTACATCTAAAATCATCATAACAGTAAAACCTACTAAAGTAAACAAGGCCATTAAGTCTTTTCTCTTGTTACTTTGACTTTCTGGAATTAACTCCTCTACAACAACATATATCATAGCACCTGCTGCAAAACAAAGAAAAAACGGCAAGATACTCTGCATTTTAGTTACTAACATAGCGCCAATAACACCAGCGATAGGCTCAACTATCCCGCTAAGCTGCCCATAAAAAAATGATTTACCTCTTGAATAACCTTCTCTTCTAAGTGGAAGAGAAACGGCAGATCCTTCTGGAAAGTTTTGTAGTCCAATTCCAAAAGCAAGTACAATTGCCGAAAGTAAAGCAGCTTCTGTGAATCCACTAGCAAGCGCTCCAAAAGCAACACCTACTGCAAGGCCTTCAGGAATATTATGAAGAGTTATACTAAATATAAGCATTAAACTTCTTTTAAAACTACTTTTATTATTACTCTTCAATTTATCCATAAACAAATTGCAAACTTTGTCACCAATAAAAAGTATTAAGCCACCAGACAAAAAACCAATAGATGCGACAAGCCAAGCAATCTTTCCTTGCTCATTGGCCATTTCTATACCAGGGGAAAGTAGCGACCAAAAAGAAGCACTTATCATAACACCAGCTGCAAACCCCAGCATGGCATCCATAATGTTTCTATTAACATTTTTAAAAAAAATAACAACAGATGCACCTAAAGCAGTAAAAGCATAAGTAAAAAGACATGCAAGTAATGCGAGTATTATAGGATTTAAACTCATCAAATAATCAATCATAAACACCAACCCTATTATTATAATACGTGTAAAATAATATCAAGTTACGACTTCCGCCTACTTTTTTGGATTATAAGTAGTATAATAAAATTAGGTGATAAAATGAAAAAGGAAAGGGTTAAAATAGCTACAGCTTTAGGTCTAGGAACACTTATAGGTGGAACATTAGGCATTTTATTTGCTCCTAGAAAAGGTAGTGAAACTAGAGAGCTTATTAAAGATTCAATATCTGGAATGAAGAATAAGCTTGCTAACATATCAAAAAAAGATGTAAAGAGATATGTAGAAAGAAAACTTGATGAAATCGAAATTGAACTAGCTAAGCTAGATGCAGAAAATGAGTTTAAAAAAGCAAAAAGGCAAGCTAAGAAAGTAAGCAAAAAAATAACTAAACTTATGAACTATACAAAGAAAAAAGGTTTGAACGAATTTGAAAATCTAACAAAAGACTTAAAAGAAAAAGCAAATACTATTTCAGAAGAAATACTTACAAATGCAAAATAAATCCTGATTACTCAGGATTCTTTTAATATTATAAACTATACATACACATTAGTTAATCTTGCCACTACCACTAATTGTTTATCTCTTGATTTAGTACTGCACGTTGTCAGCACTAAAATACTAGAATTTTCTTCATTTCTAATATTGATTTTTCCATCTTTGTTTTCTTCGTAAATGCTAACAACTTCATAAATATATTTTTCATTGTTATAGAAAATGTTAACAATATCAGATATATTAACATTTTCTAATTTTTTAAAAAACGAAACACTTCCATAGCCTGAATGTGCTGCAAGTATCAAAACACTATTTTCACGGCTTGGCATATTGCTTTCTTTTAAAATTTGAATATTTTGATCTATGTTATTGTATGGGCTATTCTTATCTACTAATCCTCTTTTTAGTAAAATTGATGGTATTTCAAGTATAGCAATGTAATTATAATCAGTTTCTTTTACATTTCTTTCCCCCTTTATCTCAAAATAATCTTTTATCTTTTCTTCATTTTTAACGTCCAAAAAATAGTTACAAATATATTCAATAGTAAAAAGTAAAATACCAATTGCAATTAAAAAACACCCTATACCTAAATACCTATTTCTTCTTTTTGATACTTCCATATATTAAGTATATAACTCCTATTAACATATTAATTAGTATAATTAGTGTTATTTTCCTTAAGCTATAAACACCTGTATTAGGCACTTCAACAATCATTTCATTTATATTAAATTCTCTTATTTCTTTTACTGAATCATTAGTAATAAAAACATTTACTAATTCATTTTCATCTTTTATTTCAAAGTATGTTTTTTCATTATTGATAATGTAGCCTTCTGGTGCTTCTCTTTCAACTACATAATATTTTCCAATTTTTAGATTTTCTACATTTAATTTACCATTCTTATTTGTCGCACCTACAAATACTAATTCATTTTCATCGGTATATATTTCAAATAACGCTCCTTCAATAGACTCTTTAGTTAGTGAGTCTGTTTTAGTTAACTCTAGCGTTCCTTTAATTAAATTGTTTTTTAAATCAAGTGTTTTAACTATTAATGGTGATGCATTATTTTCTTCAAAAAGATTAATATAATATTCTTTATTATCTAAAATGTAATCAGTTATAGTTTCTACTTCACGAACTTTATATTTACCTAATGGTAATGCTTTACTTATTGCGTGTCCATTGCTTGTAATTAAAATATCAACTAGTTCATTTTTATAGTAATAAATATGCTGTTTATCATAAGATGTAATATCTTCTTCAGCATATATTTCTATTTTTACCCCATCAAGATTTATTTCATCATATTTAAATGAACCTGTATTTGGTGTAAATAGTTCGCCCTTTTTATTTACTTCTATTTGACCTTTTACTGGGTCATTATAGTAATTTATTAAAGTATAATTACCCAAATTAGAATCATGAACTACACTATCTTCTCCTATTGTGATTTCTACACCTTTCTCATCTAATAAATATCCCTTTGGACTAGTCATTTCTATAATTTTATAATTTCCATAATTTAGTTTCATAGATGTAGTCATTATCCCGTTTTCATCTGTAATAAAAGTGTCGTAATACTTTCCTCCAATATACTCTGAAACATACTCATTTGTATCAACATTAAAAATCTTAAACACAGCATCACTTTGTCTTATAATTTCGTTAGTTTCACTATCTATTTTTTGAAGCATTAAATACGCTGATAATCTATTATTTACTAAATTATAATATTGTTGTTTTAAAGACGATTCATCAACAATTACATTAAAATCTTCTATTTTGTCATAACCTTCTTTTGTATTAACTTGATGAAATGTATACTTTCCATAAGGCAATAGTATACTTGCATAACCATTGATATCTGTTATTATTTCAGAATACTTGTTTTTTAAAGAATCATAAATCTCAAATGTAATATTGCTTTCTGATTTTAACGAAGAACTATTATTTTCCTCATTATATAATTTTAATATAGTAATATTATTTTTAATTACATCATTATCTATTGTAATTTCGTAATCAGAATTTTTATCTATAATTATAGTATATATATTATTATTCTTGTTGTATCCTTCACTTGCTGCTTCTTCGAAAACCTTATATATCCCATAAGGCAGATATCCAGAAATGGCTTTGCAATCAGTATTTGTTGATATTGTATCCACTATATTATCTTCTTTGTCTTTTATAATAAAAACATTATTTGTTAAAGAAGCTTCACCTTGAGAGGAACATCTCATTGTTTCACTATCTATTTTATTTATAACTATTCTTCCCTTAATTACATTCTCATTAACATTTAAAGTTACTACTTTATTTTCATAATCTATATTAAAAAAATATTTATTTTCATCTATGGTGTAACCACTTGGTGAGGATATTTCCTTTATATAATATTTGCCTAAAGGTAAACCTGCACTTGTTGCTTTGCCAAATGCATCTGTTGTTAATGTAGTTATTAAACGGTTAATATCATTATATATGCCATAAACTGCTCCTTCCAAAGAAGCTTCACCTATATTTTTATCAGCTGAAGTTTTTATTAAATTAACTTTCCCAGAAATTACATCTATATTATAAGTGACTTTTACCGGACTAATCTTTCCACCCCTCATAACGTTTTGCGAATCAGGCGAATAATATAAGCTCATGTTTTCATTAAAATAATCTGAATTATTTATTAATGTAAATGAAATTTTGCCCGTTTTTGTGGCATTGATATTGATAGAATTTCCCTCCTTAATCACATCGCCTCCACTCACATCAGTTATTTGGTAATTATATAAAACATTATTATCATCAACTAATTTTAAGTTATCGTTCAGTAGTAGAGTTGATTTCATATTTTTAAATAATGGTAAAGTATCATGATTATCCACTAGATGGTTTATCTCATTAATCTCTTGTGAAAGAATAGTATTGTCAACAGGACCTCTTAAATAAACAGTAAAATTGCTTGTAATGTCATCATTATATAGTTTCCATATCATTTGCTGCGTAGCAACATACCACTTGATATCAGAGTGATTAATTCCCATTTCATCATTTTTGTATCCATAACCATAATAAGCAATCTTTGAAATTCTTTCCCAATTTTCTTTAGGTATATCTGTATAGTTTAAAAAATCACTTCCAATTATTTGATAATTAGTTCCGTCTATTAAATGTTTAAACGGTTGTATACAATATGCCCATGCCCCATCACTATCTCTAGTAATATATTTAAATCTATCTACTATAGTCTTATCAAGAGATTGCTCATAGAAATATCCGCTTATAACATGCGAAACCCTTATTGATTCCGTCTGTGCCTTTAATACATTAATGCCTATTAAAGACATTATTAAAGTAAAGAGTACTATTATTACTCTATTAATTCTTTTCATTTTCCCTCCATTTTAAAAGCTTATAAAAGCTAGAATAAATTCCCTTTTATTCTTTTTTTAAAATGAACATATCAAAGAATGCTAAAAGCATTCAAAGCCAATTAATTAATTCAAAATAATCACTAATATGTTCCTAAAAAATCTTTCTTTAATTATCCACCTCCCATTTGCTTTTTATCTTACCACCGTAAAATATTGTGTGTCAATCATTTTTCTAATTATATTCTGTTAATTTTAAGCAGAAAAAAACTAACTTCTTTATTGAAGTTAGATATATATTAAATTCGAAAAATTCGAACGAATTTACTCATGGCACGATAATCATAAGGGTTTAAAACTTTTATTATGTTACATAAAATGAACAATTAAATCAACAATAGTTATGATATAATATTTATGATAGGAGTTGTAAATATGAATGAGTATATTAATTTAGATGAAAAGAATATTGAAGAAGAACATATCTGCTGTGCAATTGGGGATCCTAAACATCAAGAAGGTGTAGATAAAAAGAAAGAATGGATTAAGAGTAAATTAAAAGATGGACATGTATTTAGAAAACTAAATGCTAGAGGTAAAATCTTTATTGAATATGAACCTATTGAAACTACATGGACTCCAGTTATAGGTAAAAACTATATGTATATTTATTGCTTATGGGTAGCAGGTAGTCT
>ONXO01000019.1 GCA_900321795.1 uncultured Eubacteriales bacterium | reverse complement strand
TTTTCAATTTATCAAATAGTCCCATATAAGCCTCCTGTAATTAAATCATATGTATACATTTGATATTTTTTTCTTATTGCATACATATATATAATATCATAAAGCATAGGAAAAATCACTAGCAAATGTTTTAAATCGGCATTAATGACCCTCTTTACAAAGCAAGAGTTTTGGTGTATAATTCTAATATCAAGTTTTTCTTTTAAAAGAAATTGAAAGGATGAATTATATGAATACAGAAAAAGAGACTTTTGTGTTCGCTTTAGGCGGGCTTGGTGAAGTTGGTAAAAATATGTATGCAATTATGCATGATAACGAAATAGTGGTAATTGACTGTGGTGTTATGTTTCCAGAAGATAATTTACCTGGAATAGATTATGTCTTAGCTGATTATACTTTCTTAAAACAAAATGAAGATAAGATTAAAGGTTTGTTCATAACACATGGACATGAAGATCACATTGGAGGTATACCTTATTTAATTACTAACGTAAATATTCCAGTTATTTATGCTCCTAAAGTTGCAACTGAGCTTATTAAGAAAAAGCTAGATGATAGAGAAATAACATACAAAAATATTGTTATAATTGATGAAAATACTAAAGTGGATTTTAAACATTTTAGTGTTGAATTTTTTAGAACTACTCACTCTATTCCAGATAGTTATGGTATAAGTGTTATGACTCCAAATGGAAGAGTTGTTACTACAGGAGATTTTAAATTTGACTTAACTCCTATCGGGCCTGTTGCTAACTTTAGTAAAATAGCTAAAATAGGTGATGATGGTGTTAAACTATTATTAAGTGACTCAACTAATGCTTTAATACCAGGCTTTTCTCAAAGTGAAAATGCTGTTGATGAAGCTCTAGGAGATATTATTAGAAACTGCACAGGAAGAATTATTCTTGCTACATTCGCTTCTAATATTTATAGACTTGTACATATTATTGAAACTTGTAAGAAAAACAACAGAAAAGTGGCTCCTTTTGGTAGAAGTATGGTTAATAACATAGAAATAGCCAAAAGCTGTGGACTTATTAAAGATAAAAGTGTCTTAATCGAGCAAAGTGAAATAAGAAAAGTTAGACCTGAAAACTTGTGTTTACTTGTCACAGGTTCTCAAGGAGAACCGCTTGCTGCTTTAAGTAGAATAGCTAATGGAGTTGATTCTAACATTACTTTAATGCCTGAAGATACAGTAATATTCTCAAGTAGTACAATTCCTGGAAATGCTCAAAGTATTAATAGAGTTGTTAACAAACTATATTTAAAAGGTGCTAAAGTTTATACTACAAGCAATGATGTTAATATCCATACAAGTGGGCATGGTAGACAGGATGAACTTAGGTTACTTTTAAGGCTTATTAAACCAGAGTTTTTTATGCCGGCACATGGTGAATATAGAATGTTACAAGCTCATGCTAAACTAGCACAAGAATGTGGAATTCCTAAAGAAAACACATTTATATTAAAAAATGGTGATATGCTTGTTCTTTCTAAAGATGGTGTTAGAAAAGCTGGAAGTATTACAATCAATGATATTTATGTGGATGGTAAAAAAATTGGAGATATTGCTTCGTCAGTAATTAGAGATAGAAAGATAATGAGTAACGATGGTGTTTTAATAGTAATACTTAATGTTAACCCTGTAAAAAAAGAATTAACAATAGATCCTAATATAACTACTAGAGGTTTTGTAGTTGTTAATGATAATCAAGAATTAATTGATAGTATCCAAAACAAAGTCAAAGCAGTAGTTAAAGAAGAATTAGTGAAACCTAATTATAATTTAACTGATTTAAGAAATAGAATTATATTAGAACTTAACTCATTTATAATAGAGATTACTGGTAGAAGGCCTATAATAATGCCTGTTATATTTGAAAATACAGAAACAAATAGAGATTAGATTTTATATATCTAATCTCTTATATTTTATAAAAAGTAGAGTTTTTCTCTACTTTATTTTGCTATTTCTTCAGCTCTTGTTTCTCTTATAACAACAACTTTAATAGTACCAGGATATTGCATTTCTTCTTCTACTCTATCCTTGATGTCTCTTGCTATTTGATATGATTTAACGTCATCTACTTCTTCAGGCTTAACTATTACTCTTAGTTCTCTTCCAGCTTGCATTGCAAATGTTTTTTCAACTCCATCAATTGAGTTTCCTATTTCTTCTAGCTGTGTTAAACGCTTAATATAATTTTCTAAGCTATCATTTCTAGCACCAGGTCTAGCTGCTGATAATGTATCAGCAATAGCAACTAGTTCACTTATTACTGAAGTAGCTTTTTTATCACCATGATGACTTTCAATTGCATTAAGCACAACTTCACCTTCACCGTGTTTACGTGCAAAGTCAGCACCCAGTTCCACATGAGAACCTTCTACTTCAAAATCTATAGCTTTTCCAATATCGTGAAGCAAGCCAGCTCTTTTGGCAAGTGTTACATTCTCTCCTAGCTCAGCTGCTAAAAGTCCTGTTAGGTTTGCTACTTCGATTGAATGCTGAAGTACATTTTGTCCGTAACTTGTTCTATAGTTAAGTTTGCCTATTAATTCAACAAGTTCAGGATGCATTCTGGTAAGGCTTAAGCTAAATAATGCTTCTTCACCTTTTTCTCTTATTATACGTTTAAAGTCTTCACAAACTTTATCATATAGTTCTTCAATTCTAGCTGGGTGTATTCTTCCATCTTTAATTAGTCCTTCTAGTGTAACTTTAGCAATTTCTCTTCTTAAAGGATCAAAACTTGAAAGAACTATAACTTCAGGTGTGTCATCAATTATTAAATCAACACCAGTAATAGCTTCAATAGTCCTAATATTTCTTCCTTCTCTACCTATAATTCTACCTTTCATTTCATCATTAGGTAAAGTAACTGTAGTTACAGTTTGTTCATTTGCAACATCAGTTGCATATCTTTGCATACTACTAATAAGATAATCTTTAGCCTTTTTATCAGCTTCTAATTTGGCATCATTTTCTCTTTCTCTTAGATATACTGCTATTTCTTTAGACATTTCGTCTTCTACTTTTTTCATAACAAGTTCTCTAGCTTTATCTCTAGACAAACCAGATATTTTAGCTAGTTCTTCTATTTGGTCTCTAAGAGTGGCCTCCACTTTTGCATTTTTTTCTTGAATTTCTTTTTGTTTTGCTAATAAATCTTTATCACGCACATCAAGTGCTTTTTCTCTTTCAGTTAAAAGTTCATCTCTTTTATTTAAACTGTTCTCTCTTGACTCAACAAGAGCCTTTAATTCTTGTACTTCCTGTTTTTTCTCTTTTACTTCTTTATCTGTTTCTTGTTTAATTTTATAACTTTCTTCTTTTAATTCAAGTAGGCCATCACGCTTAATTTTTTCAGCATCACGTGTAGCTTTTTCTAATAATTTATCAGCTTCTTTATGAGCATTATCTACTTTTAATTTGTTAATCAAAAGCATTATCATAGCTCCCAAAAATAATCCAACTATAATAAGCAAAATGGAGAAAATAACATCATTCATCTTTTCATCCTCCATTTATTAATTTATTTATAGAAGTTTTTACTTCTAATCTTATTTTAAAATTATTTTGGCTTGTTGTCAATGAAAAAGTAGTACTTATTATTAAAAGTACTACCTATATTCTCTTTTAAGAAGTGGGTTTGCATAAAATGTATTTATATCAAATATAGCTTTATCCCCTATTTGTACATTGCTTCCCGAAATATCCACTACCATATGTGATAAGTCTATTCCGCCAATTACTTCATATGTTTTATTTCCTATTTTAGCATAGTGTTTATAACCTTTTAGATCTCTTTTTATATCATTATACAAATAATACATTTTATCAATGACTCTAGTTTTGTTTCTTCCTTCTGTTATATTAATTCCATCTATACTACCACAAGGGATAATAGCTACTTTAGTTTCTTTATCAGTCTTATAAGTATTTGAATAACCTACATTATGTCCTTTTGGAAGAGTTTTTATATCAGATACTTCAGACTCTAAATGGCCTATTCTTTTAAGATTATATTTGTTAGGAATATTAATTCTTCCTAAAAATGCTGATCCTATTCTAACAGCATCTAAGTGCATGTTTTTGTAAAGTAGAAAGCTACTAGAATTACATATATGTTTTATTTTAAACTTAAAGTCATTTTTCTCTAACTCTTTAACGATTATATTAAATGTATCAAATTGTTTCTTAGTGCAAACTTCATCATAGAAAGATATTGAAAAGTGAGAAAACACTCCTTCTAAATCTATGTTTTTAGTATTTATTACTTCTTTCATTATTTCTATTTCTTCAGGAAGAAAACCATATCTGCCTAGTCCCGTATCAATTTTAAGATGAGCACGAGCTTTCTTTCTTTTCGTACATTCCTTGACTGCTTCAAAGCTTTCTTTGCTACCTATTGTAATGGTAATATTATTATTTATCATTAGATTTATTTCATCTTTATTGGCAGTTGAAGACATATTAAGTATTTCTATATTTTTATACTTTTCTCTTAGTTTTAAAGCTTCTTCAGTTGAAGCTACTGCAAAATAGTCTATTCCTTCTTCTATTAAAACTTCGGTGTATTCAATTAGTCCTAAACCATATCCATTATATTTAACCACAGCTATAACTTTAGATTTACCAGCAAATTTTTTTATAGTTTTAATATTACTTATTAAATCTTTCTTTTCTATTATTAATTTATTCATAAGCTTCCCTCTTTCTTATATTTTATCATATTTAAAAGAAAAAACTTACTTATTTGTAAGTTTTATGTAAAGTTATTCTTTAACCCATAATCCATGAACGTTGCACAAACTATAAGCTTTCATTTCTTTTTTATAAGGAACTATAACTTCAGGAGTTTCTCCAGGTTTGAAGAAATGTTTAATTTCTTCGTTATCATACATAACTATAATTACTTCAATATAATGATTTTCTTCCATAACGTGATTAACATATACTCTTGCTTTTTCTCCGTTTACTTCTATATTAGGAATATGTTTTTCAACAGCTCCATCAGTGCTATTAGGAATAACGTCTTTCATAGGCGTAAAACAGCAGCTTATGTCGCAATTAAAATCCATTTCTTCACAGCGACCACACTCATCGCATTCACAACCTTCGCAGTCACATTCTTCCATTAATTCTTCATCTATTTCACATTCACAATCTCTTATAACTTCAATTAATGATGTGCAATCTTGGCACTTTTTCAATTTTAATTCCATTCTTTATTCCTCCGACTTTATTATATAATATTTTACAAATTTTTCCTATAGTATTTGCATAAAATTGTAGCCTCATCATCAAGTGAGAACTCTCCAGGACAAAAAGAAAACTCTTCTTTATTGTCAAATATACAATCTCCTTTACAATAATACTTCTCTGCAAAAGTGTCAAATTTACTTGTTTCATAGGCATAAGAAAGTATAATATGTAAAGCTTTATTAGCTTCTTCCTTAGTCACGGCAGATTTTTCTTCTGCTGTAAAGTATTCTTTTAAAACATAACAAGCTTTTTTTACGCTACCTTCAGGTATATTCTTTACTACTTTTTCAAATTTTTTTCTTTCCATCAAAACCACCCTTTTCTCATTAATTTAAAATGTTCATTTGAAATTATATATTTAAATATATAATTTGTCAATAGCAATTCTATGAACTTTAAAGATCTTGATGAATTTATGATAATGTTTTAAGTAATAGTTCAGAAAAGAATCTCAATGATATATAATATGGCACTAAAAAAGTGACTATATGAAAATTGGAGAGTTCTAAATATTTTTATTAAAATAAGATTAAACTGAAATTATTCCAGTTTCTACGGCAATTTATATTTGTTAAAAAACATTTAGATTAGTTTCTAAATGTTTTGTTTTTATTTTAATAATTTATTGCACTTTTAGCTGCTAGAAAATTTGCATAATCGTTAGCATGCCATGTGCTATAACCAGAATTAATATAATCTTCATAGTCATACCAACTGCCATCGTAGAATAGCCTATATGCTAAATGTTGAAATTTTCTGCCAGTTATATTTACACTAGTTAGCATATATGTGATATCTTGATATGCCGGCGTTGATAAATCGGCAGACTGGTTGCTTCCTTGACCATTGTCTACTATCATATTTTCATAGGTGGCTTTATCAAACGCAAGTCTATGTATTCTTTGACCTATTACTTCTCCACTTTGTCCTGGCCATCCATTATTTACACTACCTTTCCATAGGTAGAAATAGAAGTTTGTCGCCCATCCCCATACTCTAGTTTTTTCACTTTCACTATATAATTCCGGTACAAAAATATAACCTAATTTTGCCTGATTTGAATTATCTAAAAAGTTCTGTGCTATTGCTCTTCTCGGATTTGTTCCTGAAGCTTCTTCTATGGTTACACCGTTTGAGAAATAGACTATGTTATATGTATTAATATTAGAATATGAAGATGTATCAAAGGCATATATTTTCTTATCAGCATCTATTAGTTCCATGTAGTCACTGTCACTGCAAGAAGGATCGCTAGCTTGCGCTGCAGTATATAACTTTGCACACACGTTTGTTCCATACCAATCAGGTGGTAGTTGGAAGAAGATATAATTTGTACTCCACTGTGC
>ONXO01000031.1 GCA_900321795.1 uncultured Eubacteriales bacterium | reverse complement strand
TTAAACGATATAGATTCCAAAACTATAAAAGCCTATGTAGATTTAAGTAATATTAGCGAAGCTGGAATGTATACTGTACCTGTATTTGTAACAGGTGAGGATGTTAAATTTACATATACTTCTAAAATTAAAAATATACAAGTTTTAGTTACAAATAAATAGTGGTTTACAATAACCACTATTTTATTATTCTTATATAACATCAAATATTAATTTTTCTAATTGACTTTAAATAGCATATATTTTAAAATGATATTAGAAAGGAGTCTATTTATGAAAAAAGAAGTAGAAGTAAAAGAAAAAGTTAATGAAAATGAAGAAAGGAAAGTAAGACCTGTAATTACATCTAGATTATTATTTATATCTGTTTTAGATAAAATTTACTTAGTAATATTGTTCTTAATACTAGTTGCATCTACATATGCTAACTTCAGCGGAGATATGTCTAGTTTAGAATATGGATTCTGGGCAAAAGTATTTGGCGAACTAGGAGTATTAATTGGAATTATTATTACTTATTTTATATTTAACTGGTTCTATAAGTGTGCAGTAAAAACTGTACTTTGTCTAACAGAAACACAAGTTTATAAAGAAGAATATTGGCCTCTTATCAGACATGAAACAAGCATACCATTAAATAAGATTACTAGAGTAAAAACTATTAAAATATTCTGGATTTTTAGAAGTATTTGGATATTCCAATATGGAAAATTACCTGTAATATTCTTTACATGGACAAACCAAGAATTTAAAGATGAGTTAACAAAGAGAATAAGTGAAGATAAATTACCTGTAGAAAATAAGTATGAAGAGAAAAACATATTATCTTTACAAAGTAAGCTACTTAAATATGCCGCAATTGCTTTGGCAGCCGTAATTGCTTTACTTGGTGTAGTGAGATTCTTTAATTACATTTTCTCTACTGAAAGAAGCATTCCAGGAACTTATAAAAATGGAGAGACTAAAATCGTTTTAGAAAGCGATAAAACTTGTAGTTTAACAGGAATAGTTTCTGATGATGTTACTGGATGTTCATGGAAATATTATAAAGAAGAAGATAGAGTACTATTGACTTATGAATATACTTCAGGAACTTACTATAAATATAACAGAAGTAGAACACTAGATATGAAATATTCAAAGAAAACATTAACTTATAATAGTACTGAATACAAAAAATAAGAGCTTATAAAAGCTCTTAGGCAAATAGGTTATAACTTATTTGTCTTTTTTTTATTTATGTGCTGTTTCTTCAAAAGGCATTAAAAGAAGACCTATGTTAATAATACCAGCTAGCCCTACAAATGTGTATACAACATTGGTAAGAAGTGTATCAACACCTAAAATAGCTTCAACTAGGTTAAAACTGAATAGTCCTACTAATCCCCAGTTAATTGCACCTATAATTGTAAGGGCTAAACATACTTTTTGTAATGTTTGCATATAATTCCTCCTTATGTTTATATTTTAAACAAAAAAATAAATATTATTCATATTTTAATAGTAATTAACTATAATGTAGTATGAATAACAAAAGGAGGGTTTATGAAAAAGATATTTTTGGTTCTTATTTCTTGTATATTATTAGTGGGGTGTGGTAAAAAAAGCGATAATATAATTGCAGATGTAGAAACAACTATTAATGGTCTTAGTAATTATCATTTAATAGGAGATCTAACAATAGCAAATAATGAAGATAAGTATAATTATAGTGTTGACGTAACTTATTTAAAAGGAAATTATTATAGAGTATCTTTAGTTAATAAAGAAAACAATCATGAACAGATTATACTTAAGAATGAAGAGGGAGTATATGTAGTTACACCATCGCTTAACAAAAGTTTTAAATTCCAAAGTGAGTGGCCTACAAATAGTTCACAAAGTTATATATTAGAAACTATTCTTAAAGACATAACAGAAGATGCAGAAAGAAATATTGTTAGTAAAGATGACACTTATGAAATAACTAGTAAAGTGAATTATCCTAATAATACTGATTTAAAAACACAAATAGTAACTATTGGTAAAGATAAATTACCTAGTAAAGTAGTCGTTAAAAATTCTAAAGGTTTAGATTCAATAACTATGGTAATTACTAAAATAGATACTAAAACAAAATACGAAAAGAAATATTTTGCATTAGCTAATAATATAAAAGAACCATCAAATGATAGTAATGCCAATAATACAATAAGTACTTCTTCAAAAGTTGATGATATAGTCTATCCGATGTACTTACCTAATGGTACTAAATATAGTGGAGAAGAAGTAGTGACAACTTCTGGTAGTGAAAGAGTAATACTAACTTATACAGGAGTCAAACCATTTATTCTAATAGAAGAAAATGCAAAAGCTAGTAAGGCACATGAAACGACAGCAGTTAGTGGAGAAGTAGCACAGTATGGTAATGTTTTAGGAGTAATGACTGAAAGTTCACTTAATTGGAATGAAAATGGTAGAGAATATTATTTAATAGGTGATACTCTTACTAAAGAAGAACTACTTCAAATAGCATCTTCAACAGCTACAGTAGCCGTAACAAAATAAGCTTAAATGCTTATTTTTACTTTTCCATATTGAAATTAATTGTACTTTCGTGTTATTATTAAGAAGAGGTATAAATATGGCAAATAGAAATATAAGAGTAGTTAAAGCTACAAAAGAAGAAAAAAGAATAAAAGAAGGAGTTAATACGGCTAAACAAATAAAGGAGCTAGTAATAATTGTCTTAGTAGTATCTGGAATATTTTTACTAATTTATTTACTTACAATTGGGGCTAATAAGTTAGGGTGGTTTGATGAACACTATAGCAAGCCTGCTATTCAAGATGCTACAATAAGTTATGAAACAATTGAAGCTGGAACAATACTAAATAGAAGTGAAAATGAATACTATGTCGCTATTTATAATTTTAAAGAAAATTCTATGTATATAGAAGCTCTTATTTCATCATTTAAATCAAATGAAGATAATACTAAAATTTATAAAGTTGATTTGTCTGATGGATTAAATAGAAGTATAGTAAGTGATACTACAGTAACCAATGTAGACAAAGTAAGTGACTTAAAAATTAGTGATAGTACATTATTATTAGTTAGAAACGGTAAAATTATAGAGTCTTACATAGGAATGCAAGAAATAGAAAATGTATTAAAGTAATTTTGTAAAGTTAAATAGAAAGTATTGATTTACTTTCTATTTTTTTGTAAAATATATTTATGATAAGGAAGCTGATATGATGAATAAAAAATATATTATTATATCAATAATAAGTATAATACTTGTAGTTGCATTAGGTATTAGTTTAGCATATTTTACACCAAATATAATAGGAAATGGAGCAAATATAAATGTAGTAAGTGGAATATTTGATTTAGATATATCTGATTCAAATATAAGTCCAAATATAGTATTTAGACCTATATTAGAAAGTACTGTAGATACTAGTTCATATGCTTATAGAAATGCGTTTACTGTATCAAGAAGTGAAGATAGCAATTTAGATGGCTGTTATTCATTAAGTTTAGTAGTGGATTCTATCGGAAATAATTTAAAAAACGAATGGTTTAAATATAAAATTACTGATGGAACAGTTACATATACCGGAACACTTGCCGGTCTATCTGCTGGTTCTAGTAAGTCACTTATAAAAAATGTATATATTTCCAAAGATACAAGCACACATAATTATACATTGACTTTATGGCTTTCATACTCAAACACTAAAGATCAGTCTTCAATTCTTACAGGAGAGGAAAGCAGTAGAACGTTTACAGGTCATATAGTAGCAAATGGCCATAATGGAACATGCTCTAGTTCAAAGACACTAGTTGATCAAATTCTAGAGCAAAATAATGCAACTAATGAGTCGACAGTACCTGAAAGAAGTGATTTTTCTGTTGCATACACAGGGTCTACTACATTTTTTAAGACAAATAATACGGAAGACAATAGCACGGTATATTATTATGCAGGAAATGCCACAAACAACTGGGTAAAGTTTGGAAAATATGCAGTTGATTCAACACAATGGGTAGGATATAACTCAAGTGGTAATAGTGAAGTATATAATACCGAAAGTGCTTGTACAAGCTCTTCATATAATACCAACTGCCACAAGCTATATTTAGCAGGAGATGATATGTACTGGAGAATCGTCCGTACTAATGAAGAAATAGAAGGTGGAGGAGTAAGGCTTTTGTATGCTGGTACATCAGTTGATACGAAAGATGGATATATTGCCAAAAGTGCTTACAATAGTGTAACGAATGATTCAACATACGTTGGATATATGAATGGAACTACAGGAATTACTACTGCAATAGATAGATCAAACACAAATCCTTCTACAATAAAAGGAGTAATAGATGCATGGTATACGGCCAACATAAAAACATCTGGTACAACATATAATGATTATGTAAACACAAAAGCAATATATTGTAATGATAGAAGCGTAAACAGTTCATTTAACTATGCAACAGATTATAATCAGAAACATATTCCTTTTGCCTCTTATGAGAGAATTGGCACTGATACCACATATGGAGGAGCAAACTATAATCCATCATATGCATGCGGAGTAACTAAAAATGGTTTCGGTTCTTATTTTACAAATGAAAGTGATGCAAATAGAAAACTAGACAAATTTTCAGCTGATAATACTGTTGGAAATGGAAAGCTTGCTGATGCTCCAGTAGCATTAATAACAGCTGATGAAATAGCGTTTGCTGGTGGGAAAGCAAGTGCTAACAATGCCACTGCATGGTACTATTTAAATGCAGCTTCGACACCTTCCTCAGCTACTAATAATAAAATGTGGTGGACTATGAGTCCACATTGGGTTCAAAAAGATGGAAATGCAGTTGTCACATGGAGCATTAACGGTTCTGCTTATGCAGGACGAATATCCAGTGGCATTGTTGCAAACTCAGCATATGTTGTTCGCCCAGTCATTTCCATATACTCTGATATCCTTGTAACCAGTGGAAACGGAAGTGCCGCTCAGCCATATGAGTTAGGACTTGCTGAGTAATAATCAAACTAGTAAGTAAAAATGTGACACTATAAAAATTTATTAATTTAGCTCCTGTGGGAGCTTTTATTATTGTTTTAAGATTTTGTTTGTGATAGAATAAATTTGACTATGGAGGATAACCTATGAAAAAAGTTACACTATTACCTGCAGACATATATCAAGTAGTTAATAAAAGTTTATTAAATGAAAACGATAAACTTGTTTTAAATTTGCTTTATATGCCTATTATTGGTAATAAAGCAATTACTCTATATAATACTTTATATCACGAACTTAAGGCTAATGGTTATATTTCTGAAGAGCTAACACATCATCATTTAATGACAACTTTGGGAGAAAACTTAGAAAGTTTAAAAGAAGCAAGAATAAAGTTAGAAGGTATAGGCTTATTAAAAGCTTATTATATGGAAGGCAGTGTTAATTCATATGTTTATGAATTATTTAGTCCAATAACTGCACATGAGTTTTTTAATCATCCTATTTTCAATATGGTGTTTTATAATAATGTAGGTAAAGAAGAATATTTAAGAATCAAGTCATATTTTAAAGTGCCAAAGATAGATTTAAGTGGTTATTCTGATATAACTAGTCCATTTGATATGACTTTTGATAGTAAGAGTTATACAGCATTTGAGCTTGAAAATAAAGATGAAATAGCTAGTAAGAACAAAAGAGGACTTGAATATGAAAGCCTTTTTGATTTTGATGTTTTTTTAAGTAGCATGCCTAGTAAAATAATGAATGATAAAGCATTAACTAAAACCGTAAAGGAATTAATTACTAATCTAGCATTTTTATATAAACTAGACCCTTTTACAATGGCTGACATAGCTAAAGTATGTTTAAATGAAAAGGGGCTTATTGATAGGGAAGAGCTTAAGAATAAAGCAAGAAGATATTATGAGTTTAATAATGATGGTAGACTTCCTTCTTTAATTTTTAAAAGTCAACCTGATCATTTAAGAAGCGCTAAAGGGGATAATAGTTTTATTGGTAAATTAATTAATGTATTTGAAACTACTAATCCTTATGACTTTTTAAAGAGTAAATATAAAGGTGCTAAGCCTACTGAAAGAGATATGAAAGTGTTAGAGATGCTTATAGTGGATTTAAAGCTTAATCCTGCTGTAGTTAATGTTTTAATTGATTATGTATTAAAAACGCAAAATAATCGCTTAGTTAAGGCTTATATTGAGACTATCGCTGGTGAATGGAAGAGAAAGGGAATAGAAACTGCTAAAGAAGCTATGGAAATAGCAGAGAAAACACATAAGAAACTTAGTAGAATTAAAGAAGAAAAGAAGGCTAAAGAAAAAAGTGAAATAACACCTGACTGGTTTAACAAAAATATAGAGAAGAAAGAAATGAATATAGAAGAGAAAGAAGAATTAGAAAGTTTCTTGAAGGAGTACAAATGAAAGATGTAAATGAACTATTAAAAACTAAGAACGATATAAATGATGCTAACTTTAAGAGTTTTAAACTCGCTATGGAAGACGATTTATTTGCTTCATTAGTGCTTAAACTAAATGCGAAAGAAGAAGATTTAATGAAGTATACATCTAAGTTAGAAAACACTTGTAAGGAGCTTAAAAACTGCAAAGGCTGTAAAGGTTTAAATGAATGTAAGAATGAAGTTAAAGGATATATAGATTATCCTACAATAAATGATAGTTCTTTAACTTTTTCTTTCACACCTTGTAAATATAAAAAGGAAGAAGATAAAAATAAATCTAATACCATCTTTTATGAAACTAATGAGCTACTTAGAAACGCAAAGATGAAAGATATATATGTAGATGATTCTTCTAGAGTAGAAGTATTAAAATACATAAAGAAATTTATGAGTGAGTATCCTTTTTGCAAAGGAATCTATCTATACGGATCTTTTGGAAGTGGTAAGAGTTATATATTAAACGCTGTTTTAAATGAGTTATCAAAAAAAGGAACATTGTGTGTAAGTGTATACTATCCGACACTTTTAAAGAAACTAAAAGATTCATTTAATAGTAGCAATATTTCTTTTGAACAAATATATAATGAAGTTGAAAATTGTGATGTTCTTTTAATAGATGATATAGGCGCTGAGAACAACTCTCAGTGGGCAAGAGATGAAATACTAGGAACACTTCTTCAGTCTAGAATGGATAATAAAAGAATTACTTTCTTTACATCTAATTTTAATTTAGAAGAGTTAGAAGAACATTTATCTTTAACTATAGTAGGACAAGAAAAAATAAAAGCTAGAAGAATTATTGAGAGAATTAAACAACTTAGTGTTCCTATTAGTTTAATTGGGGAAAATAAAAGAAATAAATAAAAGAAATAAATAGAGATATACTTGATTAATTTTAAATAATATAGTATCATAAATTAAGATAAGAAGGGATTATATGACAAATATTTTATTCAGTTTCTTAAAACTTTGGGGATGTTTTGCATTGATTTCTTTTGCCTTTTCATTATTAATTGCTATTAGTGGCACAAATATTTTTAAAGCTGCTGAAAAAGAAAGTAAATATTCTTTAATACCCTTCTATAATCTTTTAATAATTCTTGATATTGTAAAACTGAAAAGATATGTTTATGTCTTATATATGCTACCTGTAGTAAATGTCCTTATAATTTTTTACATACTTTATAGAATAAGTATTATGTTTAATACTAATAGTATATTTGCTTTAGGTTTAATAGTTTTGCCTGTCATATTTTTGCCAATACTTAATTATTCCAAATTAAAAGGTATAAATAATGGTAATGATAAAATTGACTCAGTTAATTTAATGAGTGATGAAGAAATTGCCAGTTTAAATAAAGAAGAAGATAATAAAATTGATAATGTATTTAAAAGCAAAAATGTTGTAGAGCATGAAGAAGTTCCGTACTTTAAAGCGAATAATACTATTAAGTATAGAGAAATGATGCTTAAAGATGAAAAGATTGATAGAATAAAAAGTTTTGAGCCTATTAATATAGAAAGTATTAAAGAAAATAAAGATATTAAAGAAGATGATTCTATAGAAATAGTAGAGCTTTAACATCTTCTTTTTATATAAATAGTATTTTTCAATTTTAAATAAATATGATAAAATAGAAATATAATTAATAGTAAAGTATGGAGGTTTTTTATGAAAACAAGAATAATAAGTGCTATTGTTGCTATTTTAATAGCCGTACCGATTATTTATTTAGGAGGTAATATTTTTACTCTAATGTCAGCCCTTTTGGGTGTAATAGGATATTATGAGTTTTTAAAGACTAGAAAGTTTAAAAGAGATATACCTTTTGCTATGAAAGTTATAGGAATTATGATATTTATAGCAATTGTGATGAATATCAATAATAGGTATTTTTATATAGATGATTTTATCGTTATAGCTATTTTAGCTTTATTAATTCCTATAATTATATATAATAAAAGTAAAAAATATAATATTGAAGATGCTCTAGTTATACTAGCGATAACATTATTCTTAGGATTAGCATTTAATAAATTTATATCTGTCAGATTAGATAATCTATTTTATTTTGTATATTTATTTCTTATAACAATTATGACTGACACATTTGCATACTTTACAGGATATTTCTTTGGCAAGCATAAAATGTCTCCAACAGTTTCACCTAATAAGACATGGGAAGGTTTTATAGGAGGATTTATATTAGGAACAATTTCAAGTTCAGTTTTCTATTATGCATTAATTAATAGTCAAATTAATATTTTGGTTTTAATTTCTGTGAGTGCACTACTAAGTATCGTCGGTCAAATTGGAGATTTGCTATTCAGTACCATTAAAAGATACTACGGTATTAAAGACTATGGTAATTTAATGCCTGGTCATGGAGGAGTTTTAGATAGATTAGATAGCATTTTATTAGTAATGCTTTCATTTATATACTTATCTAGATTTATATAAGAGGTGGAAAATGAGTTTTATAATAACTTTAATAATATTAATTTTAGTTTTAGGTATAATTGTATTCATACATGAACTTGGACATTGCATCGCTGCAAAGAAAATAGGAGTCTATGTTCACGAATTTGCCGTAGGAATGGGCCCTGAAATATTTTCTTTTCACAGGAAAAATGATGAAACGAAGTATAGCTTACGAGCTATGCCGCTAGGTGGCTATAATGCAATTGCTAATGATATGGAAACATCAAAAGGACTAAAGAAAAATCAGGTTTTAGAAAATAAAACTTTTTTACAAAGATTATTTGTATTAATAATGGGTATTGTTTTTAATTTTATATTGGCAATAGTTTTATTATTCTTTAATGGTTTATTTTACGGAAGTCCGACTACAGAACCTATCATAGGAAGTGTTCAAGAAAATTCACCTGCAAGTAAAAGCGGTCTTGTAGATGGAGACTTAATCTTAAAAATTAATGGTAAGAGTGTTTCAAGCTTTGATGAAGTATTACTAGAAACAAAGTTTGGAGAGATTAAAGAATATTATGAGTTCACTGTCAAAAGAGGGGATAACGAAATCAGCATTAAAGTAGTACCTGATATAGCAGAAGACGGCGAAGGCAAAAAAGTTCCATCTTTTGGAATAACTTCTAGTGCAATTAGAGAAAAAGGTTTTTTAAATGCAATTAAATATAGTTTTATTCAAACAGGCAAAACTATTAAAAGTGTATTTGTTATATTAGGTAAATTAGTAACTGGTAAAATTGGGACAGATAATTTAAGTGGTCCGATAGGAGTATTTTCGGTCATTGATAATATAAAAGAAAAAGGACTAGAAAGCATAATATATTTAACAGCATATTTAAGCATTAATGTTGGTGTTATTAATTTTATACCTATTCCTGTATTTGATGGAGGAAGAATTTTACTTCTTTGTATTGAAAAGATTAAAGGCAAAAAACTAAATCCTAAAGTAGAAAGTTATTTAAATACAGTGGGAACAATACTTTTAATATTAATTATGATATACGTAACTTTTAATGATATATTTAAATTATTTTAGATGGTGAGGTAAATATGAATACTAAGAATAAAGTCCTTATTAGTTTAAGTGTAGCTTTAATTATATTACTTGTTACTTATGGAATATTTGGAACAATTGATTTTATAAAAAAATATAAATATATTAATGGAGCCTCTGAGCTTAAAGAAATTGATACATATTTGAAATATAAAGAAATTCGAGTTAATGATTCTTTACCAACATTTAGAGATTTTGTTAGTAATAGAGAAATCAATGGATATATAGAGATATATGATGGAGAAAATTTAGTTAATGAAAACACTAAGTTAAAAGTTGGAAAATATAAAGTTATTTTAAATATTAACGGAAAGAACGAAGAAGCTGTTTTAAATATAATAGAATAGAATTGTACCATAATATGCACTAGCAAACAAAATTTACTCTTGCATATTTTTTAATACATTTATATAATTAGTATATAAAGTAGGAGAGAGCAGTAATGAATAGTTTTAAAAAGAACAAAGAAGTTATCAGTGTTTGTAAGAATTATTATAAGATTGTAAATGCTGATGTGTATGATAAAATATCGATAAATATTATTAAATTATATACAGATTATGTGTTTGGATTAGAAATAATAACTAAAAGAGAGAAAGAAAAATTGGCCTTAGTCGACAACATTATATATAAATATGTAACTGATAATCGTTTTAAAAAAGAAATGATTGGTAAGCTTTCTAAATTAAAAGTCTCTAATGGAGTAAATAATATAGTAGAATATGTTATGAATAAATTAATTGAATATTTTGAAGATTATAAAGACACATATACTCGCAATATTTATATACCTAGATGGATTTAAGATACATTTTGTATCTTTTTATTTTTTATGATATAATTAGTTGCGAGAAAGGAAATCAATATGAAAGAAAAGATTATAGACTTTATTAAACCAGTTTTTCAAAAATTAGGATACCAAGAGTATTTGAGTATTTCAGAAAGTGAAAAAGCGGATTATCAAATTAATTCGGCTTTTGCTATTGCCAAGATAAATCATGTTAATCCAATAGAAGTAGCAAAAGAAATAGAAGAAGGAATTAAAAAACTTGATTTATATGAAGACTACTTTAAAAATGTTATTTCAGTAAATCCTGGTTTTATTAATATAAATGTTTCAGACAAGCTTATAAATTCATTTATTAAAGATTTTATAAATAATGGATTTATAAAAAAGACAGATTCTAAAGAATTATATTTTCTTGATTATGGAGGGCCTAACATTGCTAAGCCTCTTCACATTGGGCATCTGCGCCCTGCAATTATAGGTGAAAGCTTTAAAAGGATTTTAAAAGCTAAAGGGTATAATGTAATCAGTGATGTCCATTTTGGAGATTTTGGACTTCAGATTGGAGAAGTAATATATGGTTTATTGAAAGAAAACAAAAGAATAGATGATATTACACTTGAATATTTAAATTATTTATATCCTCATATGAGCAAACTTTGCAAAGAAGATGAAAATATATTAAAAGAATGCAAAAAAGTTACATATGATTTCCAACATGGAAATCCAGAATATCAAAAAATTTATGAAAAAATAAAAGAAGTAAGTTTATCAGATATTAAAAGGCTTTATAATTATCTAGATGTTGATTTTGATTTATGGTTAGGAGAAAGTGATTCAAGAGACTATTTTGAAAAAATGTTTAATGCATTAGAAGATAAAAAAATACTTGAATTAGATAATGGAGAGCAAATAGTCAGAGTTAAAACCGAAAATGATAATAAAGAAATGCCTCCTGTTAGGCTTATTAATAATGAAGGCGGTGTTGGATATGCTACAACTGATATTGCAACAATTCTAAAAAGAAATGATGAATACCATCCTGACCATATTTATTATTTTGCTGATTCAAGGCAATCACTTCATTTTGAAGGTGTTTTTAGAGTTTCTAAATTATTAGGCGTAGAGTGTAATTTAAAACATTGTCCATTCGGAACAATCAATGGAAGTGATGGAAAGCCATTTAAAACAAGAAGTGGAGATGCAGTTTCATTAAACGAAATCTTAAATATGGTTAAAGATAGTTTTCTTGCAAAACGAGAAGACAATAAAAACATGAGTATATCTGATCTAGACAAGCAAGTAAACGCAATTATCAAATATGCAGATTTGCAAAATAACAGAGAAAAGAATTATAACTTTGATATTACTAAATTCAGTGAAGTCAGTGGTAAAACAGGACCCTATATCTTATATAGTGCCATAAGAATAAGAAAGATTTTAGATAATAATGAAATTATATCTACAATTATTTCTGATAATATTTATAACGAAATAGATAGAGCATTAAGATTAAAACTACTAGACATTAATAAGGCTTTAGATAAAGCTATAAATGAAGTTCTTCCAAGTGTCATAGCTGAATATATTTATGATTTATGTAATATAACTAATAGTTTCTATCAAAATATTAATATAAACAATATTACTGATATAAATGTGAAAAATGACTATTTAAATATTTTAAAATTAACATATGATGTAATAAATGCTTGCTTAAATATGCTAATTATAAAAATACCAAGCGAAATGTAATTACTTGGTATTTTTAATTTGACATTTAATATCTTAAATAGTAAAATGAACTTAGTGTCCTCGTAGCTCAGCTGGAAGAGCGTGCGCCTCCTAAGCGTAAGGTCGGTGGTTCAAACCCACTCGGGGACGCCATTTTTTATTTAGTAGCACAATAATAAAATAAGATTTAATAAATAATATAATACTAGACCATATTTTTTACTAGACAATTAAATATTATAATTGTAAAATTAGTTATGGATGAAAGAAGTATGAATATGATTAAACACCACGGAAAAATTATTGATTCAAGTTTTAATGTAGCAGTCGGCAATATAAAAAAAGGACAAGTAATTAGATTGTATATACTAATTGATGATAATAACATCAAAGATATTAAATATGAGTATTTTGGATGCAATATTTATGTTTCAATTTTAGAAACTATATGTGATTACTTAATTGGTAAAAGTATTTTATATCTTAAGAATTTTGTTAATGGAAATTCTATTGATGATATCATCAATGATAGTAATATACATAACTGTGCATTTCTCATAAAAGATGCCTTTAAGGAATTAATTAAAAAAATAAACGAGGAGTAAGATAATATGATAACTGAATTAAGAGAAGAGAAAAGTAAAGAGGCAAAAGAACTAATAAATAAATATATACTTTTAAAAGAGAATAAAGGTTTACTATCTAGCGATGTTTCAAAAATAACTGGATTAGGTAAAAGTGTTGTTACTAGAATTGAAAAAGGAATAAATATTCCCAAAATAGATACATTTATTATTATGCTTGATGCACTAGGTTATACTTTGACAATAAAAAGTAAAAATATAGAAGAGCATAATGATATCAATATTAAGAGATTAAAAAAACTTGAAAAATAGTAAAAAATAGTTGACATTGTACATTTTTTTGGTACAATATAAATCAAGGTGAGGGAGAAATGGGAAGACCAAAAAAAGAAATCGTTGAAAAAACTGAAGAACAAATAAAGCACGATGAAAAATTAAGAGACCTAGAACTTGAGGTAATAAGGCAAGTAGTACAAGCGAGAAAAAGCCAAAAGCTTTCCCAAAGAGTAGTAGGAGAACGTGCTGGTATTATTAGAGAAACTGTTGCTAAAATAGAAAACAATTTGAATAGTCCACAAATAAATACATTAATAAAACTTCTTGAACCAATCGGTTATACTTTAGGAGTAGTACCTTTAGTAAACGAAGAGGAAGAAGAAAAAGTAACTGAATAAAGGCATTTTACTGCCTTTTTAGTTTGTGTTATAATATTCTTGTGATGAATTATGACAGTATTAATAGATAATAATGAATACG
>ONXO01000027.1 GCA_900321795.1 uncultured Eubacteriales bacterium | reverse complement strand
GAAGAAATAAAGAATAAGACATATGAAATAATAATAGATGAATATCAAGACACTAATGACATTCAAGAGGAGTTTATATCTTATATTTCAAATAACAATGTTTATGTAGTGGGTGATGTTAAACAATCTATCTATCGATTTAGAAATGCTAATCCATCAATATTTAAAGATAAATATAATAAATATAAAAATAAAATTAATGGAGAAAAAATAGATTTAAAAGAAAACTTCCGTTCAAGAGATGAAGTAGTAATTTTTATTAATGAAGTATTTTCAAATATCATGTTCGATGAAATAGGCGGGGCTAACTACAAAGATGAACATAAAATGATTTTTGGAAATAAAACTTATAATAACTATAAATTAGGTAATTATAATGCTGAAATACTAAAATATAACAAAGAAGATAAAAAAGAATTTACTAAAGAAGAAATAGAAACATTTATAATTGCTGACGACATTTTGAAAAGAATAAAAAATGAAGAAAAGGTACTAATTTTTGACAAAGAGCCAATAGTTAGAAATATTACATTTAAAGATTTTGCTATTCTTGCTAGCACATCAACAAACTTTGAACTTATAAAAAAGATACTTGAAAGCAAAGGCATTCCTGTAGCTATATACAAAGATATAGACGTAAAAAATGAAGATGAGATATACATACTAAAAAACATAATAAGCTTAATAATTTCAATTAAAAACAAAGATTTTACTGATAACTTTAAACATTCATTTATATCTATAAGTAGATCATACTTACTAAGACTATCTGATGAAGAAATATTTGATATATTTAATGATAACTCATTTTATAGTACACCTTTATATAAAAAATGTTATGAATTATCTAAACTAATAGATTCACTTTCTTTAAAAGAAATATTATGTAAAATAATAGAAGAATTTGATTTCTATAACAAGATTATAACTGTAAATGATACGACTATTAGACTTGCTAAACTTGAATACTTTGTTGAAAACTCTAGTAGTTTAAATAAGTTTGGAATGGATATATACAAGATAAAAGATTACTTTGATGAGGTATTAAAAGGTGATGAAAAACTAGACATGCCTACAAATATTGAAAGCAGCAATTCTGTAAAAATAATGACTATACATAAATCAAAAGGACTAGAGTTTAACTATGTATATTTACCTTTCTTATATAATAAGTTTAGATTTGAAAAAGAAAGTGACTATAGGCTAACGAACTTTGGCATTCAAATTCCTTTCTATAATAATGGCCTAGGCAATAGCTTCATAAGCACAGTACAAAATGAACTATCACGAAATGAAGATTTGTCTGAAAGAATCAGGCTCTTCTATGTTGCATTAACTCGAGCTAAAGAGAAGATAGTACTATTAGATGAGGGCGTTGATAGAGACGACAAAGATATTCCTCTATATAAAGCCACTTCAAATAGTGATTTACTATATATAGCAAGAAGACAAATAAGCAAGTACTTTAATGATATAGACTTAAATGCTATAGATATAAATAAAGATTACAACTTAACTAAAGATTATAATTACAAAGATTTTATTAAGAAGTCGAAAGATAAAATAGTCACTAAAACTATTAATATTGAAAACGAAAAATTAGAAACCAAACACTTCTCAAAAACATTAAATAGTCTTATGGATAATGATTTGAGAACCACATTAGATTATGGTACTTATATGCATGAAGTATTTGAAGCATATGATTTTAAAAATGATAACTTAGCTAGTATTAATGTAAGTGATATATATAAAGAAACAATTACTAAGTTCTTACGTCATAAAGAAGTTGAAAACATAAAAAATGCTTTGGTCTTTAAAGAACATGAGATATATTTTACTAAAGAAGAGAATACATACAAAGGAGTAATAGACTTACTAATTAAATATGATGATCACTTTGATATAATAGACTACAAATTATCAAATCTAGACAGTGAAGAATATATCACTCAGTTAAATGGTTATAAAAACTACATAGAATCTAAATATAATTTACCAGTAAACATCTACTTATATTCCATTTTAAAAGACGCATTCAAAAAGATATAGCAACTATATCTTTATTTAAAATCATTAATTCCATATTTTGCTTCTATCTTATCATAGAATAAGTAATTATGAAGAGGGTTATATGTTAAATATATAAACACCCCATAAACAATAAGTATAAGTAAAATAGTTAATTTATTAATAAAGCCGAGATTATCCATAGTAAGTAGTTTATAACTGATACATTGACATATAACATAAACAACAAACATTAAACTAATAGATAAAACCATACTTTCACCTAATGCATTTCTAAGTGGAATATACATAAGCAAATATATAGGAATAGCTATAAAACTAGAAAAGAACAATTGAAAAGAAAAGTTATCATGAGGTATATCGTTCTTTTTAAGTAAATGATAATCTACAATTCCCCACATTAAAGTAGCTGTAAAGAATATTTTCATATGTTCCCAAATACTTTCATTTACTGGCATTATCCATGCAAATAATGGGTTAGGAAGCCACTTATATAAAAAGTGTAATAAAAATGACAAAGCAAATATTCCAAAAACATCAATTATCTTTATTTTCTTTAAACTCATAAACACACCTTCTTTAAAATCTATTCATATTATGTTCATTTAGTACTTAACTAAACAGTTAATTTTTGGTATTATATATTTAGTAGGTGAAAATAATGGGAAAAATAATATTAATTGAAGGAACAGATTGTTCAGGAAAAGAAACACAATCTAAAATGCTTATTGATGCATTAAAAGAAGAAGGATATAAAGTAGAAAGTTTTGACTTTCCTCACTATAATTCTCCTACAGGTAAAATAGTAGGTGGTCCATACTTAGGAAAAAAAGAAATAAGTGACGGATGGTTTCCTGAAGGAGCAGCTAATGTTGATGCAAAAGTAGCTTCACTTTACTATGCAGCTGATAGAAGATATCATTTAGAAACATTAAAACGATTAGTAAAAGAAAATGATGTATTAGTACTTGATAGATATGTGTTTTCTAACATGGCTCATCAAGGAGGAAAAATATTTGATGGCGAAAAGAGACATAAAATGTATAATTTCATAGAAACGCTTGAGTTTAATCTCTTAGAACTGCCTCGCCCAGATATGGTAATATTCTTATATATGCCCTATGAACAAGCGTGCATTTTAAAACAAGGAAGAGAATCACTAGATCAACACGAAACTAACAAAGAACACTTATTACACGCTGAAAAAACATATCTAGAACTAGCTAAACTTTATAACTTTAAACAAGTAAACTGTGCTTCAGAAGGAAACATAAGAACAAGAGAAGAAATAAGTGAAGAAGTAAAAACTTTAGTAAAGAAAATACTTAATTAACAATAATTGGTAGAATTATTACTTCTTAAAAATACAAACTATAAATGGTGAAGTATATGAAGAAGTTAAAAATAATTCTATCAATTTTTTTTATTGGAACTATTTTATTTATACCATTTTTATTTGCAGAGGAAACAGAGAAACCTTATGTAGAAAATGTAAGAACACTAGAGTTTACTTCTTTTCACTCTAAAAAGATAAATGAAGTATTTAATGGAATGAAAGGTATGATTATAGAAATAGAAATAGAAATTAAAAACATAACTAAAACTTACAGAGTTAACACAGCTATGACAGATAATTTAGAAAAAGATTTAACTGAAAAAGTAGTTAAAGAATTAGAAGAAGACGGACTTAAAGAATTATCGAGCATTGCTAGTATAAAGGGATTTAGAATTAATAAAATTAAGTTAATATGCACTTATGAAGAAGCAAATATAATCTTAGAAAGAAGTAAAAATGTCTAATCTAAAAAAGTTTAATGTATTTATATTTATAACTAGTTTTGCTAAAGGTTTAATAGAAGTCTTTATTCCTTTAATATTATATGATAAAGGATTTACTATAAAAGAAATACTACTTTTCTTAATAATAAAACATGCATTATGTACTATATTATCTATACCCACTAAGTTTTATAAAGAATCTTCATGCTCATTTCTAATAATAACAAGTTCACTATTCTTTAGCGCTACATACATTTACCTAAACTTCTTAAAAGATAATACTACTTCTTTAATAACATTAGCGGTATTATCAAGTTTATATACGTCCTTATACTGGACAGTAAGACATGTATATGCTTTAAGAATAATCGAAAACAAAAAAGCAACAGATAACACTTCTTCATATCAAATATTTACTTTAATTGGGATACTTATATCTACATTTATAGGTGCTGAAATAATAGAACATTTAGGATACTTAATTTTATCAATAATAGTTTTAGTCATAATGAACTTAAGCATATTTCCTCTTTTAAAAATAAAAACTAATGAAACAAAAAAACCAGAAAAAATGAAAGAAATAGCCTCTTCTTATCCTATAAAAAACATTATATTTACATTTGTTGATCAATATAGGAACATAGCAATTTACTTATTTCCACTTTATGTTTATTTATATATAAAAAGAAAGTTTACTTATCTTGGAATAGTAAATATAATATGCGGGATAAGCAG
>ONXO01000005.1 GCA_900321795.1 uncultured Eubacteriales bacterium | reverse complement strand
AGTAGTAGAAGATGAAGGAGTTACTTATATATTCTCTTATCAATATTTAAGAAATCTAAATTTCGTTTATGGAAAGTTAAAAGAATGCATGAGTAATTCGTTGGAAGGCCAAGATACAAATATAAACTTTCAATCTGATGAAACAATGGACTTTTTTGAGTATCGTTTATTAGCTTTAAATGGTGATCAAATTTTTTGTATAAGCAATGATGAAATAACAGCTGGTAATTTACATTCATACCGTCTTTCATATGGAGAATATGGAAGAAAGGCATTATCTAAAGCTAAAGAAATAGCAAAAGATATAAAATCTCAAACAAATGACCCAGTTGAGCAGATTAGACTTGCTAATAAATATTTATGTGATAATGTTGAATATGGTTCATGGTTAAGTGCATACGGAGCTTTATTGGAAGGAGACGCAGTTTGTCAAGGCTATGATGCAGCATTTGCATATATTATGCGTTATTTAGGAATTCCGTGTTTTGGGATTGATGGGCATATTCCGAAACGTGGCCCACATGTTTGGAGTAATGTCTATGTAAACGGCGAATGGAAAGTAGTAGATGTTACATGGAATGACGATGGATACAAAAATGATGATTATCTCCTTTTAGATTTGGACGATTCAAAATTAAGCCAAAGAGTGATACATAGACCTGATGATGATTTTATATTTAGATTAACATATAAATTTAATTAATTATAAATATAATTGTTTTTAACAAATAATTAATAAATTAAAAATGAGCATAAAATAATGGACATGCTCTTTTTAATTTGTTATAATTAGTCTGTATAGTAAGGACGTGATTTATGAAAAAGTTATTTGTTTTATTTGTGATAATCATATTTAATATAGGCATTACAAATTTAAATGCTAGCTGTGAGCAGGCAGTGATGGATGCGAGTTTAGTAGAAGTATTTAAAACGGAAAGCTATGATTATGAAAATGCAGATGTGTATATAAGTGCCTATGGATTAACTGAAAATATTTACGTTAAAATCATTAATGACTATAATGATATTGAAAGAGAATATCATTATAAAGACGTGAATGAAACAGGTATAGTGGGTTTTGCTACTGACAATATATCTAAAAATATAAAATATAAGATTTTAGTGTATAGCGAAGATGAGAGCTGTTCGTTATTGCCACTTGAGACTTTGGGAGTGGATACAGTGCGTTTTAATGCTTATGCCACTAGTGCTTTATGTATTGGAAATGCTAGAGAAACTAAAGAATGTGCGCCGTTTTATGATACTAAGGATATGACAATAGAAGATTTTCAAAAAGCTGTCAATAAAAGTGTGGAAGAAAATAAACCAAAAGAATTAATTGATTACATAAAGCAGTATTATTTATATGTCTTAGTTCCTATAGTATTAGGAGGTATTATATTTACTATAAGTGCTGTTGTTTTGAAAAGGAGGAAAAAAGCAAATGAAATTTAAACGTTATTTATTACTAACATTAGGTATTGGATTATTAATATTTCCAGTAAAAGCTAAAGCTTTACTTCCTGAAGAAATAACTATATATAAAAGTGGACAAAGAAGCGAAGCGTTATATGCTGATGGTAGTTTCTATTCAATAAAAAATGTAACTCAAGAGGCTATCTATGATACAGCTACAAATTTACAAAAAAACGGTTATATATATGATTCTAGTAAGCCTTTGCATAAATATTATTATTATAAGGTTGAATGTGCCGTTACAACTGAATATTTTCAAAATGTAAAAGGTTATAGTTATACAGGACAATCTAAGAAGTGGAAAACGGATGCAACTGGTAATAGTGTTGATGACGCAAAAGCAAGATGTATAAGTAAACTAGGTAATATAATAGATGCGAATTTTTATAAGGTAATAACAGAAAACGGTGTTATGGAAGGTAAAAGATTGGTTTCTAAAGTTCAAATAAAATCTGATTTAGGGTCTTTAAATGTAGCACCCCAATATAATTCTTATTATGAAGTGAAAAATTCGCATGGTAAAAATTCTATGTATTGTGGAAGAAATCCTCAAGAAATTTCTGTTAATCCCATATATTTGCAATCCAATCCTAGTGAGTTAATGTGTGGGGATCCAACCGGAACAAACTATTATCAAGCTATTTCTAAAAAGACAGTTAATGTAAGTACTTTAAAAATTGATTCTCCGATTTTCAAAGCTGAGGCTGGCGATGAGGAGATAGGTTATGCATATTGTTTGTCACCAGGTCTTCCATTCGGGTCAAATAATACAAGTAGTCTTACTTATACTAAAGAGACAAAAATAGATTTTTCTAGGTGTTTGTCTAATAATAACCCTTATTGTCAGTTATCATATATAGCTAAAAATGCTGAAAATTATTCTGTAGCTTTAACGGCTATGAGGCTTGCGGTAGCTAACATACATGATAATGGTGACTATAATGATTTGTCAGATTTGGGAATTGTATATAGTAATAGTAAAAAAGATTCTTTATTTAAAAAAACATTACAAATTGTAAATAATTATAATTCCAAAACTGCAAAAGCTGGTGGATATTTGTATAGCGATAATGATACAATGGAAAAGGCAATAAAATTATATAAAGAAGCATTAAATCCAAAAAATTATGGCAATGATGTGGATACGATTTTTGAGGTTGGCAAATGGGCCATAAAAGAAAATGTTTTAACTGTACCGATAATTTCTAATTTAAGCATAGATGCAAAAATAGAAAATGTTACCTTAGATTATTCAATACCATTAACATATGAGACTGGTAAATGCTCTGATAGTGATTATATGTGCATTACTTTGACTGTAAAAGATTACGATAAATATAAAGAGTATTTTGAAGGCGAAGGCGTTTATGCATACTTTGATTTAGGTGAAAATAGTAAAAATTATAAAAATATGGCAATTTATGAAAATGGTGCCAATCAAGTAATGTTTGTATTTGAGGAAACTGATGAAATGAGGAAGGTATTTATACGTACTATTCCTAAAACATGCCAAAAAGTAGGTATTTCACCTAATGCCACATATTATGATAGAGATGGCAATGTAACTGATCAATCTACTTATGAAAGTCAGTGTTTGTGTGGTAAGAGAGAAGACGGGAATTACTATGATGATAAGGGCAATTTACTTGGTTCTGATGAAGATGCTCGCAAGAGGATGATTGAAATATGTGATGGAAATACGAGCAAGAAAACTACTTGTGACGAAATAATTAGTACTTGTAATTCTTCTCAAAGTAAAACGGTTACTTGTGATGAGATTAAGGCTGTATGTAATTCTAGTCAGGCTAATGCAGCTATTTGTGCAGAATTAACAAAGTCATGTAATTCTAATTCTAGTAAAACAAGCACTTGTGATGAAATAATTAAGACATGCAATTCTAATCCGGATAAGCCAAGTACTTGTGAAGTAAAACCTGTAGTTAAAATGCCTGATGATTGTGGAGAAGATGGTACTAATACTGAAGGTGTTATTGAAGATCCTCAAATGTGTACTATACTTCAAAGTGCTAGCACTAAAGCTAAATATAAAACTGCTTTAGGAAATGATTATTGTGATATTTATTGTAGAAATAGTTATAAATTTAGATTTATGAGTAAGACTGAAGTATTGTCTGGAAGATTCTTTCAGTATGATGTGTATAGTAAATATGTAGATCACAAAGATCCAAAAGATCCAAATAAACAATATTTAAGTACTGTAGTAACAGTTACTAAAGAGTGTACTTCTGATATAGATTATAATTCTTGGAAAAATGATTTCTTAGCAGCTTATGATGATGTAAGAAGTAAGTGGAATGAATATCAAGCTATTGCAATACAGGTATCAAAAGCACAAAGACAGAGTAAAACAGCAACATGTAATGCTGTTGCACGTACTGCTGTATGTTCTACATATTGTCCTAAGTATGAATGTGAAGAATATGAATGTAAGAGTTTCAATACTGATGGTTCATGTAAAGAGTATTATACAGATGATAATCATTGCTCAAAAAGATATACTGATAATGAGCATTGCATCGATTTGAAAGTGACAGCTGGAGACGGATGCAATAGTAAAAATGAAACATGTACTTATTATACTTGGAATGATGCAATATATAAGTCAACTGATTCAAATGGAAGCACTCGTTTAGTAAATGTATCAGGCTCTTCTGATTGTGTAGTTACATGTGATACTAATGACTGCGATGGCTGTAGAAATTCTGTTGTTAATGGTGGAAGTCCAGTGATGGGTAATCAAAAGAAAGAATACGATGCTGCTGTTAATAAAGTAAACACATTGTTAACAAAGATTAAGAATTGTAATATGACAGCTGATTCTAACGCATATGCTAATTTAGTAAATGAAGTTAGTTCTTACATTAATAATAATAGATTAGATATTTCTTATTCTGAAAGTTATCCTATTGAAACTGGAGTTTCAGAGTTACTTAATAAAGTAGATAGTACCACTTATGAAGAAGAATGGAAATACGGACAGAATGAAAATATTAATACTTATTGTGCTTCTTGCGAAGAAGGCTTATCTTCACTTGGTGTAACATCACTAAAGGATACTGTTCCTACTTGGAATTGTACAGGAAGTGGAACTAGTGCTGAATGTAAGTTAAAAAATGAAGAGATTCCTTCTAATAAAGTTGTTGATTATGAATTAACTACGGAAGTTGTTTATTATCAAAATACACCATTTTCTGCTAATTTATATACAGGTAATATAGTGAATTCTCCAGGTGGTGACAACAGGGTAGATTTAGGCATTCACGTTTATCCGGTTGATAGGCAGAAAACTACAGATAATAAAAGTGTTATTGTTAGATATAGAAATGATATTGATAACCAAGATAGAACATACACATGTCAATATAATGTTATCAGTGAACTTCCAACTTACGCTTGTGATGATGGTCATCATATTTGTCCTCCAGGCTTTGCATCAGATATGACTAGTGGCGGAGAATTTGTATTATATTTTAGAAATGTTAATTTGAATAATTTATTTACTAATGGTGTTCCATATAACTGGAGTGGATTTGCTAATAGTAAAATTATAGATAATATACAAAATTTAGGTGATGATTTGTGGGCTGAAACACCTGCTTATAGTGTTACTTTAACTCCTAGTGATATTAGTAGTATTAGAAGATATAATAAAACTACTGAATCTAATGGCGGATATATGGATAATTCAATTTCTTGTAAAGGCTATAATTGTAAGAGTACTTTTATAGAAACAACACTTAAAGATTTAATTGGTGCTGAAAAGATTAAAGATAATGTAAATGAGTTTAATGTTCATTTGTATTCAAATAGATAACTGCATAAATGCAGTTTTCTTTTGCCTTTTTTATATGTGTGTGGTATACTATAGAAGTAAGATAGGAGAGTTGGTTTTATGAAAGAGGCCTTTTGGGGTTATTTATTGATTGGATTAGGTTTAATGGTGATTGTAGTTATGATGCTTGTGCAAAACTATACATCGACAAGCGAAGAGGATTACTATTTGGCTAAAGAAGTTTTAGAATCTTCAATGATAGACTCTGTAGACTATGGTTTGTATGCACAGACAGGCGAAGTAAGAATAATTGAAAGTAAGTTTAGGGAAAGTTTTATTAGAAGATTTGCTCAAAGTATAAATAATAGTAAGACTTATACTATAGATTTTTATGATATATATGAAGCTCCTCCAAAAGCTTCTGTACTTATCAAAACTAAAACTGGTAGTTATTCAGTAAATTCTGATAGTTCTAATTTTGATATTTTAACTACATTAAGTGGAGTTTTAGAAAGTAAATATGGAAACAATTATAGTACTAAGAAAGTTGAACTTACTGTAGAAAATGGTCAGGCTAATTATTCATCTAGATATGCTTTATCTGGTGATACAATAGAATTTATAATTAAACCTAACTATGGTTATGAAAATGCAACAACTGAAGCAGAGTGTATAACAGGAGATGCTAAAATAGAAGTTAACAATAATAAAGTAATTGTTTCTGATATATTAGAAGATTCATCATGTGTCGTGAGATATAATAATTAGTGATTGATTTTAAACTAAAATTAATTTATAATAATTAATAGAATAGAAGGAGGATTTATGAATAATTTTTTAGTTTCATTAAAAAGATTTTTTGGTAATAAAAATACTGTAACAATTTTAGGGGTTATTGCAATAGTTTTGGTTATTTATTTTGGGTATAATTATGAGATTAAGAAGAATACTGATCCAGTAAGAGTGCCTTATGCTAAAGTTGATATACAACCAAGGACTCCAATTACAGAAGATATGATCGGATATATGAATATTCCTAGAGTTATGCTTAGAACTGCGGCTAATAATGCTGTTACTGTTACTAGCGATATTGTAGGAAAATATGCTAGTTATAATACTGTTATACCAGCTGGTAGTTTGTTTTACAGATCTACATTGCTTACTTGGAGTGAGATGCCTGATTCAGCATGGGCTGATATTCCTGATGGATATACAGTTGTTAGTTTAAATGTTAATACTGAGACTACTTATGGTAACTCTATTTTCCCAGGTAATTATATTGATTTATATTATCAATCATATGATGAAACTGGAAAGCTTTTATATGGTAAGTTTATTGAAAGTATAGAAGTACTTGCT
>ONXO01000009.1 GCA_900321795.1 uncultured Eubacteriales bacterium | reverse complement strand
TTTTGAAATTGCTTCTGGTACTTCATTAGCTTTACCAGTTCCAAGTCCTACTTTACCTTTTCTATCTCCAACAGCTACTGTAGCAGTAAAACGCATTGTTCTACCACCTTTAGTTGTTTTAGATACACGTCCGATAGAGATAACTTTTTCTTCATATGGACTTTTACGTACTTCACGTTTATTATTTTTTTTGAAGTCTCTTCTTCTATTATCTTTTCTTTCACCCTTAGGTGCTTTTTCTGTTGCAGTTTCTACTACAACTTCTTTATTTTCGCTTTCCATAATTAGTCCTCCTCTTAGAATTTAAGTCCTGCTTCTCTTGCAGCATCTGCTAGGGCTTTAACTCTTCCATGATACTTGTATCCACTTCTGTCAAACACTACAGTTTCAATACCTTTCTTTAGAGCTTTTTCAGCTACTAAAGTTCCTAGTTTGCCAGCAGTTTCGATATTAGCATTTTTAGCATTTAATTCATGAGAAGAAGCACTTACTAAAGTAGCGCCTTCTGTATCATCTATGATTTGTACATACATTGCTGTATTTGATCTATAGATGCTTAGTCTAGGCATTTCTTTTGTACCAGATAAGTTTTTTCTAATACGATTATGTCTCTTTATACGAGATGTATTTTTACTTTCTTTCTTTATCATACTTTACCTCCCTATGCAGCTTTCTTTCCTTCCTTACGTCTTATATGTTCATCTTTGTACTTAATACCTTTTCCTTTATATGGCTCAGGTAATCTTACATCACGAACTTTTGCAGCGAATTCTCCAACAACTTGTTTGTCAAATCCACTTACTGTTAATTCAGTTATACTTGGACTTTCTAGTTTAATACCAGAAGGTGCATCTAGTTTAACTGGGTGAGAATATCCTGCGTTTATTGTTAGTGTATTACCAGCTACAGCGAACTTGTAACCTACACCATTAATTTCTAATTCTTTCTTGAATCCTTCGCTTACACCAACAAGCATGTTGTTTATGTTAGCATTAGTTGATCCATGAAGTTGTTTTAATTCTTTAGAGTCATTTGCTCTTTCAACAGTTACTTTTCCGTCTTCACATTTAACTGTGATTCCAGATTTAACTGTTAGAGATAATTCTCCTAATTTACCTTTTACATTAACATTGTTTTCGTTTATAGTAACAGTAACTCCTTCAGGTACTGTTAAAACTCTTCTACCTATTCTACTCATTATGCACCTACCAAATATAGCAAAGAACTTCTCCACCTAAATGGCTTGCTCTTGCTTCCTTATCAGTCATAATTCCTTTTGATGTAGAAATAATAGCTATTCCAAGTCCATTTAATACTCTAGGAACTTCATCAGCCTTTACATATACTCTTAGACCAGGTTTACTGATTCTTTTTAAACCAGTTATAACTCTTTCTTTCTTTTCACCATATTTTAGATTTAATGTTAATGTTTTTTGTGCACCGTCAGCTCCTTCTTCAAAGCCATCGATGTAACCTTCGTTAGTTAGGATAGTCGCTATTTCCCTAGTCATATTTGAACTAAGTACAGTAACAGTTTTATATCTCATTGCTAAGCTATTGCGCATTCTTGTTAGCATATCTGCTATATAATCGTTTACCATTTTATCTCCTTCCTACCAGCTAGACTTTTTAACGCCTGGTATTTGTCCTTTATAAGCTAATTCTCTGAAGCAGATACGGCATAGACCAAACTTTCTTAATACTCCGTGAGGTCTTCCGCATCTTTCACATCTTGTGTAATTTCTAGTAGAGAACTTGCTTCCTCTTTTTTGACTTACTATTTTACTTGTTTTTGCCATTCTTGCTCCTCCTCTACTTTCTAAAAGGTAAACCGAAACCACTAAGTAATTCTAAAGCTTCTTCGTTAGTATTGGCAGTTGTTACCATTACTATATCTAAACCTCTAGTTTTAATTACCTGATCGTAGTCTACTTCTGGGAATATTAATTGTTCTTTAATTCCTAAAGTATAGTTTCCTCTTCCATCAAAGCTTCCCTTTGATATTCCTCTAAAGTCACGTACACGAGGTAAAGCTATTGTTATTAACTTTTCTAAGAAAATATACATTTTTTCACCACGTAATGTAACTTTACATCCGATTTTGTTTCCTTCTCTAAGTTTAAATCCTGCGATTGATTTTTTAGCTTTTGTAATTACAGGATGTTGTCCAGCTATTACTTCAAGCTCTTTTACTGCAGCATCTAGGTATTTTGAATCAGTTGTAGCATCTCCTACACCCATATTCAAAACTATTTTTTCAAGCTTAGGTACTTGCATTTTGCTAGTGTATCCAAACTTAGTAGTTAGAGCAGGAACTATTTCGTTTTCATACATTTCTTTTAAGTTCATATGTTCCTCCTATTTACTTTCTTTCTTTGTAGTTTTCTTTGTTTCTTTCTTTTCTTCTGAAACTAATTTAACATTTGAAATATGGATAGGAGCTTCAGTTTCAAGAATTCCTCCAGTTTCATTAGTTCTTCCAGGTTTAACATGTTTTTTAACAATGTTAACTCCTTCAACTATTACTCTGTTTTCACTTCTTAAAACTTTTGATACTTTTCCAGTTTTACCTTTATTTGAACCAGTAATTACTTTTACTTTATCTCCAACTTTTAACATTCAAGCATCCCTCCTACAAAACTTCTGGTGCTAGAGATACGATTTTCATGAAATCTTTATCACGAAGCTCTCTAGCTACAGGTCCTAGAACACGAGTTCCTACAGGACTCTTATCATCTTTAATTAGAACACAAGCATTATCATCAAACTTGATGTGAGAACCATCAGCTCTTTGAACACCTTTAACTGTTCTAACTATAACAGCCTTTACGACTTTTCCTTTAGGTACGTTTGAGTTAGGAATGGCTTTTTTTACAGTTCCTACTACAACGTCACCAATATTACCGCTTCTTACAAAGCTACCACCAAGTACTCTAATAACTAAGATTTCTCTTGCACCAGAGTTGTCGGCAACTTTTAAGCGAGATTCAGGTTGTACCATAATACTTATATCCTCCTTTAAAGTATGATAGCTTCTTCAACTATGCTATCAAGTGTATATCTTTTTGTTTTGCTAAGTGGACGGCAAGCTACTATTTTAACTGTGTCTCCTACCTTAGCTTTTCCTTCTTCATCATGAGCTTTATATTTCTTTTAGTATTTTACTCTTTTCTTATATAAAGGATGATTTTTGTAAGTTTCAGTAAGCACTACTATAGTTTTGTCCATAGATGTACTAACTACTTTTCCTATTTTACTATCTATTGCCTTTTCCATAATCGCGCCTCCTAATTCTCTTCCTTACGTTCATTTAGAACAGTTTTCATTCTAGCTACGTCATGACGTAACTGTTTGATTCTATGAGGCTTTTCAACTTGACCTGTGCTAGATGCAAATCTTAAGTTCCAAAGTTCTTCTTTAGTTTCTTTTATTTTTGCATTTATTTCTTCACTAGTCATTTTTCTGATTTCACTAGTTTTCATCAGTAGTAGCCTCCTTCATTATAAATTTTGTTTTGATAGGTAATTTGTGAGATGCAAGTCTAAATGCTTCTCTTGCAGTTTCTTCAGTTACATCTGTCATTTCAAACATGATTTTACCTTCTTTAACTACTGCTACCCATTCTTCAACGTTACCTTTACCACTTCCCATACGAACTTCTAAAGGTTTTTTAGTTCTTGCTAAATGAGGGAATATATTAATGAATACTTTTCCTCTTTTAGACTTCTTCATTTCTCTTGTCATAGCTACACGAGCTGCTTCTATTTGACGAGCTGTTATGTATGCTCCTTCTTTAGCAACTAATCCATATTCACCAAAAGATAATTTGTTTTTACCTTTTGATTTTCCTTCGTAGCTAACTCTATGAGGTTTTCTATATTTAGTTCTCTTTGGTAGTAACATTTTTATTACCTCCTTTTGCAGGAAGGATTTCACCTTTGTATATCCATACTTTTACACCAATCTTACCATAGATAGTATCAGCTTCTTTATGAGCATAATCTATGTCAGCTCTTAATGTATGTAGTGGAACTGTTCCTTCAGAATATCCTTCGCTTCTTGCTATTTCAGCGCCATTTAAACGACCAGATACTTGAGTCTTAATTCCTTTAGCTCCTGCTTTCATTGTATTTCTTATAGCCTTCTTTTGAGCAACTCTGAATGAAGCTCTGTTTTCAATTTGCATAGCTATATTTTCTGCAACTAATGCTGCATTCATATCTGGATTTTTGATTTCTACTATATTAACGTAAACTTCTTCTCCAGTTAATTTTGTTAAAGCTTTCTTGTGTTTTTCTATTTCTTCACCGCCACGGCCGATTATTACACCAGGTTTTGAAGTATAGATGTTAACGTTAGTTCTTTTGTTAGTTCTTTCGATAACAACACTAGCGACTGAAGAGCCTTTAAGTTGTTTTTCTAAGTATTCTCTAATTTTGATATCAGTGTTTAACTTCTTAGAAAAATCTTTACTAGGTGCATACCATTTACTTTCCCAGTCTTTATTAATTCCGATTCTTAATCCTACTGGACTTACTTTCTGACCCATTATTCAGTCTCCTTTCCATCACTTACTTTAACATAAATGTGTGATGTTCTTTTATCTCTTCTATCAACAGAACCACGAGAAGCTATTTTACTTCTTTTTAATGTAGTTCCTTCGTTGATATAAGTTTCAACAACTCTTAGTTCATCTTCTTTTGCACCAAAGTTGTTAGTAGCATTTGCTACAGCGCTTTCTAATACTTTAGAGATTAATCTTGAACCTTTAGTATTAGTGTTTGCTAATATGTTTCTAGCTTCAGTAACACTTTTTCCTCTAACTAGGTCTAGTGTCATTCTAGCTTTTCTAGGTGCGATCATGGCACCTTTGTGCATTGCATAAGTTTCCATCTAATCGTACCTCCTATTTATTTTCGCCAGAGTGTCCACCAAACTTACGAGTTAAAGCAAACTCACCAAGTTTGTGACCAACCATGTCTTCAGTTACATACACAGGAATGAAATCTTTTCCATTGTGTACTGCAAAAGTGTGTCCTACAAAATCCGGGAATATCGTAGATCTACGAGACCAGGTTTTAATTACTTCTTTTTTGCCACTTTCATTTAGTGTTTGTACTCTCTTAAGCAATCTATCAAACACATAAGGGCCTTTTTTTAAACTTCTTGACATACGCGACTTTCCTTTCCGTTATTTATTCTTTCTACGAGATATTATTAACTTCTCGCTAGCTTTCTTATGTTTACGAGTCTTAAGACCAAGTGCAGGTTTACCCCAAGGAGTCATAGGTCCTTTACGTCCGATAGGTGCTCTACCTTCACCACCACCATGAGGGTGATCATTAGGGTTCATGACAGAACCACGAACTGTAGGTCTCCATCCCATTAATCTCTTACGACCAGCTTTACCTATATGAACTAGTTCGTAGTCAAGGTTACCAACTGTACCAATTGTAGCACGGCAAACTCCCATGACTTTTCTAGTTTCTCCACTCTTTAATCTTAATAATACGTATTTTCCTTCTCTTCCAAGGATTTGAGCACTAGCGCCAGCACTTCTTACAAGTTGTGCCCCTTTTCCTGGGTTAAGCTCAACATTGTGTACTACTGTACCAACTGGAATATTCATAAGTGGAAGTGCATTACCCGTTTTGATATCCACATTTTCTCCACTTTCTATTTTATCTCCTACATTAAGTCCAACTGGAGCTATAATGTATCTTTTTTCACCATCAGCATAATTAACTAATGCAATATTTGCACTTCTGTTTGGATCATATTCAATAGAAGCTATGTTGCCGATAACACCATCTTTATTTCTTTTGAAATCTATTACACGGTATTTACGTTTTACGCCTCCACCTCTATGTCTAACAGTTATTTTACCTTGGTTGTTTCTTCCAGCTTTACTTTTAGTACTTTTAGTTAAACTTTTTTCAGGAGTACTCTTAGTAATTTCTTCATTTACTAAAGTGCTCATGTTTCTAGTACCGTTAGTTATTGGTTTATATTTTCTTATTGCCATATAATCACCTTCTATAACTCTATAGTAGAGCCTTCCTTAAGTTTTACATAAGCTTTTTTGTAAGCAGAAGTGTATCCAGTATATTTACCAACTCTTCTTTTCTTACCGCTTACATTAACTGTGTTAACGCTTTGTACTTTAACGTTCCATTTAGCTTCTATAACTTGTTTAATTTGAGTTTTATTAGCTTTTTTGTCAACTTTAAATACATATACGCTTTCACTTGCTAAATTATTTGATTTTTCAGTTATAACTGGTGCTTTTATTATTTCAATATTCATTATTTAAGCACCTCCTCAATTTTATTAACACTTGCTTCGTCGATTAGAACATTGTCTGCCCCTACTAAATCAAGTACGTTTACACTTGTTGGTTCAATGATGTGTAAGTTAGCACTATTTCTACTAGCTAAGCAAACATTACCATTTTCTCCATCAGTTACGATTAATGTTTTGCCATTTAATCCTAAAGTATTTAATGTAGCTAATAAGTCTTTAGTTTTAGGAGTAGATACTTCTAAACTGTCAACTACTGTAAGTGCATTAGTTTGATATTTGTCAGAAAGAGCACTTTTTATTGCTAAACGTCTTTCTTTCTTATTCATTTTGAAACCATGGTCTCTAGGAGTTGGTCCAAATACGATTCCACCACCTGGCCAATGTGGAGCTCTTGTAGATCCTTGACGAGCACGTCCAGTTCCTTTTTGTCTCCAAGGTTTCTTTCCTCCACCTGATACTTCACTTCTATCTTTAGTATCGTGTGTTCCTTGTCTTAATGAAGCAAGTTGTAACTTAATAGCTTCACTTAATACTACTTCATTAACTTCTACATTCCAAATGCTGTCTGATACTTCTATATCTTTAACAGCTTCGTTTTTTAAATTAACAACTTTAACTTTTGCCATTAGTTTTCAGCTCCTTCCTCTGGAGTTTCAACTTCTGTAGCCTCTTCAGCAGTTTCTTCTACCATTGATTCTTCAACAGCAGCTTCTTCTACTACTTCAGTTACTTCTTCAGTAACAACTTCGTTAGTTTCAGGAACTACTTCTTCAACTACATATGAAACTAATTCTTTAGCTTCTCTATTTGCTAATCCTTTTACTGAACTTCTTACTAGTACATAACCTTGTTTAGGTCCTGGTACGTTACCGCTTACTAATAAGTAATTATTTTCTACATCTACTGCTATTATTTCAAGATTTTGAATTGTAACAGTTTCATTACCCATATGTCCTGGTAATTTTTTACCTTTTAAGACTCTCATTGGTCTCATTGGTCCACGAGAACCAACAGCTCTGTGGTAATGTGATCCGTGTGCCATAGGTCCTCTAGAGAAATTATGTCTCTTAATAGTACCTTGGAAACCTTTACCTTTTGAAGTACCAGTTACATCTACTACTTCTCCAGCTTCAAACAAATCTACACTTATTACTTGTCCTACTTCATAATTAGAAACATCTAATCCTTTAATTTCTTTTAAGAAGCGCTTAGGTGTAGTATTTGCTTTTTTAAAATGTCCCATTTCT
>ONXO01000066.1 GCA_900321795.1 uncultured Eubacteriales bacterium | reverse complement strand
AGCAGAAGTTTATGTTCTATCTAAAGAAGAAGGTGGAAGACATACTCCATTCTTCAGTAACTATAGACCACAATTCTACTTCAGAACAACAGACGTTACTGGTGTAATTACACTTCCTGAAGGTGTTGAAATGGTAATGCCTGGGGATAACGTTACTATGACAGTTGAATTAATAACTAAGATTGCTCTTGAAAATGGTACTCAATTCTCTATCCGTGAAGGTGGAAGAACTGTTGGTGCTGGTGTAGTATCTGAAATTATTGAATAATTAAACTAATTAAGCTGAGAAAGAGATTTCTCAGTTTTTTTTAAGTTTTATATTGCTTATATTTTAACTAAAAATGGTTTGTTTGTATTTTATAAAATACAAACAAATTTGTAATAATGCTTGATAATTTTAGTGTTTTATGGTATCATTTAATAAGCCAAAGAAACTTTATAATTAATTTGTAAATATATTAAAGGAGGAAAGATTTATGAGCAAAATAAAGGTTTTTAGTCTTGGCGGACTAAATGAAAATGGAAAAAACTTGTATATAGTTGAAATAGAAAATAGAATATTAGTATTTGACTGTGGTCTTAAATATGCTGGAGAGAAGATGAATGGAATAGATTATATTATTCCTGATTTTGATTATCTTATTAAAAATAGAAAGAGAATAGTTGGCGTGTTTATTTCACATGCTCATTATGAAAATATAGGTAGTTTGACTGATTTAATTAAAGCTATACCTGAAGTTCATGTTTTTGCAACTAATTATGCATCTAAAGTTATAGATATTGAATGTGCTGAAGCTGGTGTAAGTATTAGAAATATGCATATTATTAAACCTCATAGAAAGATAGATTTTAAAGAATTTAGTGTATTTCCTTTTAGTGTAAGTCACTCAGCTCCTGAAACAGTAGGATATTCAATTAATACCGAAAATGGTGCAATTGTCTATATGGCTGACTATGTAATAGATCCAACTATGAATGGGCATTATGACATGGACTTAGGGAAACTTGCTTATATTGGTAAACAAGGAGTACTTCTTTTGATGAATGAAAGTGTGTTTGCTGAAAAAGAAGGATTTAGTGCTCCTAATCATAATTTGTCAGGATACTTTAGAAATGTAGTTGAAAAAGCTGAAGGAAGAATAATCTTTAGTGTACTTCCTTTACATCTTTTAACAATGCAAAATATATTTGATGCCATAAAAGGTACAAAAAGAAAAGCTGTTATAATGGGAAAATATTTACAGTCAATAGTAGATATGGCTACTAAAGAAGGATATTTAAGTATAGATAAAAATGTTATTGGAGATTTGTCTAATTTAAAAGATGAAGATTCAATTATATTAGTAAACAATGATAGAGAAGCACCTTATTATAACTTGTCTAGAATAGTAAATGGGTACGATAAGTTTGTAACATTACTTCCTACAGATTCAATATGTTTTGCTGATCCTACATATGATTCTATTGAGCTTACAGCAGTACATTTAAAGAATGACATTGCTATTAAAGGAGCTAGTATATATGAAGTTCCTAAGAACAAGAGTGTAAGATTGCATGCTTCAAGTGAGGATTTAATGTTAATGATAAAGCTGTTTAATCCTAAATATTATATGCCTATTAAAGGAGAATATCGTTATCAAGTAGGAAATGCTGATTTAGCTTTAGAAGTAGGCATGAATAAAGATAATATTATACTTAAAGAAAATGGCGATATGGTGTCTTTTATAGATGGCGAACTTATAGATAAAGGCGAGCATATAGATGTAGATGATGTTCTAATTGATGGCAAATCTTCACAAGATGTAGGCGAGCTTGTACTAAAAGATAGAGAAATGCTTTCAACTAATGGATTAATACTAATAAGTGCAACTATTGATAAAAAAACCAAGAAAATATTAAATGGTCCAGAAATAGTAACCAGAGGATTTATAGATGCAAGTGAAGATGGAAATTTAGTAAATGAAATAAGAACTAAAGCTACTGAGATAATTAAAAATAATACTCATTCTGGTAAATATGCTGATTATCAAAAGATAAGAAGTGATATTAGAGAAGAAATAGGAACTTTTATATATAAGAAGACTGATAGTAAACCAGTAATGCTTACAGTTCTTCAGGAGATGTAATTATGGTATATTTAGACTATAGTGCAACTACACCTGTACTTCCTGAAGTACTTGATTCATACAATAAAACAACGATTGAGTATGTAGGTAATGCAAATTCTCTTCATAATCTTGGAGTTAAAAGTAAAGATTTAATGCTTAAGGCTACTAAACAAATAGCTTCTTGTTTAGGATGCAACTTTAATGAGATTATTTATACAAGCGGAGCTTCTGAGAGCAATGCTACAGCAATCAAAGGAGTAGCATTTAAGTATCAAACACGTGGCAAACACATAATAACAACTAAACTAGAACACAAAAGTATATTAGAAACTATGGACTTTTTAGAAGGTTTAGGTTTTGAAATAAGTTATTGTCCTTTAATGGAAAATGGACAAGTAGATATAAATGCTTTAGAAGATTTAATTAGAGAAGACACGATATTGATAAGTATATGTGCGGTTAACTCCGAGGTGGGATACAAAACACCTTTAAAGACTATAAGACAAGCTATAAATAAAAAAAATGCTAGAACGATTTTCCACAGTGATATGACTCAAGCTTTAGGCAAAATAAAAGTATCTTTAGAAGATGTTGATTTAGCTTCGTTTTCATCTCATAAGATATATGCACCTAAAGGAATAGGTATTCTATATAAAAGACAATCTTTGGATATTGAACCGTTAATATATGGGCTTACTGATAATTGCCCTTTTAGAGGAGGAACACCAGCTCTTCCTTTAATAGTAAGTTTTTCTAAAGCAGTTAGAATAGCAACTGAAAACTTAGAAGACAACATTAATAAATGTCAAAAACTTAATGACTATTTAAAAGAATCTTTAATAGATACACCTGTACATATTAATTCTAATAATATTTGTGTACCACAAATATTTAATTTAAGCCTAGTGAAAATAAAAAGTGAAACATTCGTAAGAGCACTTGAAAAATATGAAGTTTATATAAGTACGACAACTGCTTGTTCTTCAAATGAAGAAAGTACAGTTTTAAAGGCTATATATGAAGATAAATCTATTAACTCTACAAGTATAAGAATAAGCATAAGTCCATACACTACTTTAGAAGAAATTGATAAATTCATAGAAGCATTTAAAATAACTTATAATAATTTGTTATTAAAATAAAAAGGAAGGGTTTTT
>ONXO01000053.1 GCA_900321795.1 uncultured Eubacteriales bacterium | reverse complement strand
ATATTTTTCATTTTCTTCTTCTTTTAGATATTCTTCAATAGTCATATCACTTTCTAGTTTATCCTGATGTAACTGTTCTAAAGAAGCATATCTTTTGCATCTAGTATAATTTATAAAATCAGTTTTTGTTATCGCCATTTTAATTCACCAATTTTATTATATCATTAAAAAAAATAATCGCATAGAGATGCAACTACTTTTTCAATACTACTGTAAAAAACACTTGCTCTTTTAGTGTTGTAGATAATTACATTTTTTTACTTGCTTTTTAGCATAGCTATTATTTTTATAATCTTCATTTAATAACTCAATATATTCATTAAGTTCTCTAAAAGATGAAACATCTAATGCATTATCATCAATAAAATGTTTTGCATAGTCATCATTGCTTATATACACTCTCTGAATTACATTTTTTGTATTTCCATCATATTCTACAATAGCTAGATTGTTTACTTCATAAGGTAATGCAAAAGTGTAACAATAAGGGAAACTAAAACCTCCCACTAAACAATCATCATTATAAGCTAATACTAGCAATTTATTATTTTCTTCAATCATTATAAAACCTCCGCTTTAATAATATCACATTACCCTTTGTAATTAAAGAAAAAACTTGAGAATTGACTCAAGTTTTAGAAGTTACATGGACATCCATCAGTCACATTGCATACTTCATTTTCTTCACAACAAGTGTAGCAAGGACTATATGTATGTCTATAAATATGATGATTTATTATTCTAGTATTGATTGGTACTACATGAGGAACCTCATGCATAATTTCTCTATGAATTACTCTCTCTTCAGGGCATTCATATACAGGTGGCATTACACATCCTGGTAAAGCACCGCATCCCATATTCATAGTAGTTCCTCCATACATAGGTTTATTTCCTACATAAGAACTTTCACTCTTACTTTCAGTGTATTCTTTATTAGTTTCTACCTCATAATTAGCATACATTCCATTTTGGTTATTATACACTATACTCACTCCTTTTCTAAAATATTTTATGAGTGAGTTCAAAATATGTTATAGGTAAAAAACTAGAAATTACAAATAAAAGATTAAATAGTCATAACTAATTTCAAAACATCTTCCTTTGTATTTTTATTAAACTCTATTTTACTAATAATATCTAATATATTTTTTAAAGACAATTCATCATTCATTTCAACAGACACATTATTTTTAATAATTCCTAAATTAATAAGTGACTTGATAATTATTACAATTGTTTTCAAATTATCAGCGAAATAGCTATTACTAAAATCACTTTCACTAAGAAAATCTTTATTTTGATATACTTCTAGAAAATATAAAAATGCTAAGTCTTTTAAAACTTTTCTTTGAGTAACTAGTGAATATTTATCTTTTGTTTTTAATACTATATCTTCTAAATGATCAATATCTTTAATACTTAAATCTTTACTCATTTTTTTATCATTTAAAAATTCTTCTAAGTACTCTATTTTTAAGTTTTCTAAATACTTAATAATATCTTCAGCATTAGTTTTACCCATCATTAAGTGAAACTCAAGCTCTCCTTCTAATGAAGCAAGATTCATATAAGTAAAATCACTACTTGATAATATACAATTATATTGATTTAAATATTCACTGTATAAATCCATATCAATAGAGCTTAATTTTTGAAGTAAATATTCAATATTTTCCATCATTGTAGTTTCCAAACTTTGCTTTTGTTTCACTACCTTTTCTTCTTGTTTGAATTTTAATTCTTTCTTAAACACATTTTTATTATAAAGCTGTTCTATTTCTTTTCTAAAAGATACTTCTTTCTTTTTTCTAGCACTGCCTTTATTAAATTGTTCCTTATAAGATAACACTTCGTTGTTATCAGCTACTCTTTCTTCAGTAATAATGCTTTCACACTTATCCATATTAGGTACAATGATTAAATCATTCATTCTTACATAGATTGAATTGGTAAGGTTTGTTTTTTTGCAATAATACTTTTTTTCATTCATGCTTTCATCATATATTGGAAAATACAAACCAGTTAAAAGCTCTTTTGCGTATTCATTACCATCTTCATCTTTTATTTTTTCGTAAATAATTTCTTTATTTGTAGCCTGAAAGCGTATTTTTTCTTTTAAAGTTAACTCATCCAAATAATCAATTATTTCTTCGTTTTTGCATTCTTGGTATTCGTCTTCAAGCCCAAAAAAATAAGATTTAAATTTATTATCTTTATTTAAAAATCCTCCATAAAGATTCAATCTTTTATTATTAGCAAGGCGAATAATAAAATATGAATAATCACCCAATATTATTTTACCTAATAAAAATTGTTTTGTTTGTATAGCATCACTTGTACTTGCTATTAATCCTTTATAATAAGGCATTTTATTTCCCCCCTTTAATGCTTTACAATTTTACTATATTATTCTTTAAAAGTCAATTTGATATAAAGAAAAGAGAATTACTATTCTCTCAAAAAGGCATTTTCATATTGCCGTTAGTCATTTGCTTCATCATTTTCTTCATTTGTTCAAATTGCTCGAGTAATCTATTTACTTCTTGTACACTTGTGCCACTTCCCTTAGCTACTCTTTGCTTTCTACTAGCTTTTAATATATCCGGATTATGTCTTTCTTCTAAAGTCATGGAAAGCACGATAGCTTCTACTCTAGCCATTGCTTTAGGATCGATATTGATGTTATCAAGTCCTATTTTTCTAGCACCAGGTAATAGCTTAATTAAGTTTTCTAGTGGTCCAAGCTTTCTAATTTGCTTCATTTGAGTTAAAAAGTCTTCTAAATCAAATGTTCCTTTTTTCATCTTTTTAGCAGCATCTTTAGCTGATTCTTCATCTATTACTTCGCTTGCCCTTTGAGCAATTGAAACAATATCTCCCATTCCAAGTATTCTATCGGCTATACGGCTAGGAACAAATTCACTTATTCCATCTAGTTTTTCAGAATCACCTATTAACTTAATAGGAATATTAGTTAAATGTCTGAGCGATAAGGCAACACCACCTTTAGTATCTCCATCCATTTTAGTAAGTATTGCGCCAGTTAAAGCTAGTTTTTCATTAAAACCACTTATAACGTTAATAGCGTCTTGCCCCATCATAGCATCTAATACTAATAAAATTTCATTAGGCTTTACTTCATTATTAATGCTAACTAGTTCATTCATTAATTCTTCATCTATTTGAAGTCGTCCAGCTGTATCTATAAGAACATAATCATAACCTTTACTTTTTGCATACTCAATTCCTCTTTTAGATATCTCAACAGGATTTCCCTTGCCTTCGTCATAAACTTCTATATCTAAAGATTTTCCTAAAGTTTTAAGTTGGTCAATTGCAGCCGGTCTATAAACATCACAAGCAATAAACATAGGTTTTCTACCATATCTCTTTCTAACTAAAGCACCTAGTTTACCTGTGGTAGTTGTTTTACCACTACCTTGAAGTCCACACATTAAAACTATATTAATAGGCTTATTCATTAGCAAAGGTGCTTCTTCTTCACCTAAAAGCTTTATAAGTTCATTTCTAAGTATACTAGCAAACACTTCACCAGGTTTTAGACTTTTAGACACTTCTTCTCCCAAAGCTTTTTCTTTTACTCCATTTATAAATTCTCCTACTATTTTATAGTTTACATCAGCTTCTAGCAGGGCTAGTCTTATTTCCCTTACCATTTCACTAATGTTATCTTCATTTATACTTCCATATCCTTTTACTTTAGATATAATGCTATCAAATCTTTCTCCTAAACTATTAAACATTGTATTCATCTCCTTGCACATATGATTATAACATATTTTATTGCTTTTTTTCACCAAATATATTATAATAAAGATATTTTCAAGGAGGATTTATGGAAGAAGACGTAAAAATTTATAATTTAGGGGATATAAAAGGTAAGTATGATTCTAATCTAGCAAAACGATATGAGTTATTTAAAATCTACACGGATGTGGATAAACTAAAAGCATTGAGAGCTGCTTATATTAACACTAAAAAAAGTCCATATTTAAAAAAAGTGACTTCTAATACTGCTGATTGGTTTTACTACAATAAAGGTATATATTCAAAAGATAATGTAAAAAAAGGTCAATTATTTGAAATAATGTATCAGCCTTCAGATAGATATGAAAATGCCATTGTCAATAATTTTATATTTAGAGGGCCTTCAAGAAATGAAGTTAAATGCGTAGAATTTGAAGGTAAAAAAGTGTTTATGTATACGCCTTTTGAAATATTCAAAAACGGAAGTAAATATAGAGTATTAGGTGTATTACCTATAACTGAAGACATATACAATTTAACTAAAATACAATACAGAGATTTTGATGCAGTAACTACAGATAATATTAGTAAATATAAACGTTTTTTTACTGTAGCGAATACTCCATATTGTATCATATATGAATCAAGATTAGAAGATTTAAGAAGATTACAAGCTCTAGATATGGAAGAGTACAAAAATTTATTAAATTCTTATGAAAAAGAAACAAAGCTAGTTAAAACATTAAGATAACTAAAAATGGAATACTTCATAAAGTATTCCATTTTATTTAGCTTAATCAAGACTGATTATAATGTTTTCTAATTCTTTTTTTATACTCTCGTCTTTTACATTTTCTTTAATAGTAGTCAATTTTTCTATAAGTGTTAATACTTTTAAGTTACTTTCGTATTCTTCTAACTTTTTTTCAATTTTATTAATTGTTTTACTAACTATCGTTTTACTAACATTATAATTATTAGCTATTTCTGAAAGTGATAAATCTTCAAAATAATAATCTTTAAAATAAGATACTTGTTTGTCTGTAAATAATGATGAGTATATGTCAAATAACTTTATTATTCTAACTCTTTCTATCATTTTAAACTATCCTTATATAAGAAATAAGCTATTAAAGTTTTTGGATCTGTTATTACTCTAGTTTTAATTAAAGTATCTATCTCATCTAATGAATAAAACTTAACTTCCTCAACATCATCTTCTTCTTGTGGTTTAGTATCCTTTGATTTTACATATATTAAATATAAATGCATTAATCCATCGGACATATTTTCTATTATGTTATAAGATATTATTGGTTCATCAGTAATAGAAATAATATCTTCTCTTGTTATGCCACATTCTTCTTCTAATTCTTCTATTATTATATCTTTTTTTGTTATATTTTTATCAAGTGTTCCTGCAGGAATCTCTAATGTTTCATGTCCTATTATAGGTCTATATTGTTTTACTAATGCCATTTTGCCTTCTTCATTTATAACTATTCCGCCTGAAGCCCCTCTTAAAGCAACTTTAGTAAACTTATCCGTTTTTCCATTGTTATCTCTTTCTACATCGTATATTCTTACATAACCATCATATATTAGCTTTTCCATACTACCACTCCTTAAATAATCCATATATATAATTTTCTATATCAAAAGGAATCATATCTTCCTCTTTTTCACCAAAACCTACAAACTTGACTGGAATATTAACGTTTTCTTTAATTGAAAGTACAATTCCACCCTTAGCTGTTCCGTCTAGTTTAGTAAGCACTATTCCTGTGATTTTACATATTTCTTTAAAGCTTTTAGCTTGAGATATTCCATTTTGACCAGTAGAAGCATCTATCACAAGAAGCGTTTCATCTACTTCTCTTCCAGTCTTTTTAACTATAACATTATTTACTTTTTCAAGTTCTTTCATTAAGTTAATTTTGTTTTGAAGCCTTCCTGCTGTGTCAATTAGTACTACGTCAGCACTAATTTCTAGAGCTTTTGTAAGCCCTTCAAATACTACGCTCGCTGGATCGGTATCATCTTTTCCATAGAAGTCCACTCCTATACGGCTAGCCCATTCGTTTAGTTGATTTACCGCTCCTGCTCTAAATGTATCAGCACCGATTAAGAATACTTTCTTTCCTTCTTTTTTCATTTTAGATGCTAGTTTAGCAATAGATGTTGTTTTGCCCACTCCATTAACTCCGACAAATAATATAGTTGTTAAGCCTTCGCTATTATAATTAACCTTACTGCTTAGTGTTTGTCCGTTTACATATATAAGCATAAGTTCATCTACTATTACTTCTTTTAAATAATCAAAGTTTTCTATTTTCTCATCTCTAACTCTTTTCTTAAGCTTATTAACAAAGTCCATAGTGGTATTCACACCTAAATCAGCCATTATTAATATTTCTTCTAATTCTTCATAGAATCTATCATCTATTTTAGTGTATTTAATACCTAATAAGTTTAACTTATTAACAAATTCTTCTCTAGTTTTAGTAAGTCCTTCGTCATACTTTTCAAGCGTCTTTTCATCTTTTCCTTTTATT
>ONXO01000018.1 GCA_900321795.1 uncultured Eubacteriales bacterium | reverse complement strand
TTAAAATAAACTGATGGTGATCTAACTAATTGACAGTTAATAACTCTTTCTACACCATTAACAATAAATGATGCATTGTCAGTCATTAGAGGTATATCACCTAAAAACACCTCTTGTTCTTTTACTTCACCTGTTTCGTTAATGAAAAGTCTTGCTTTAACTTTTAAAGGTGCAGCATAAGTAACTCTTCTTTCTTTTGATTCAATTACTGAATATCTTGGCTTTTCAAGAGTGTATTCTCCAAGTTCAAGCGAAAGACTTCCACTGAAAGACTCCACTGGAAAAATATCATCAAATACCTCTTTTATGCCTTCATCCAAGAATTTCTGAAATGAATCTTTTTGAACTTCTAATAGGTTGTTAAGTTCAAACTTATTCTTTAATTGTGAGAAATTTCTTCTTTCTCTATGGTCTCCAAATTTTTCTACTTTGTAACCCATTCTTTCACCCCAATCCTTTAGATTCAACATGAGTATTAGTTAAAAATATACATGTATCGCAATTTATAATTTTACTTCATTTTTGTCTATAAGTCAATTAAAACTTTGTCGTTTTTTATACTTTTTTTATTTTTTATCTTTGATTTCTACTTTTTATAAGCTTTATATATATAAAAACCTTTATCTTTTTTAATTAGTTCTATGTTATAAACTTCCTCCAAAGCTTTAGTTATACTTTTGGCTCCTTGATCTTTTCTAATTACATAATAAAGATTTCCATCTTCATTTAAATAGTCTTTAGCGTTCAAAAGTATTTCAAGTACTTTATCTTTTCCTGCCCTTATAGGAGGATTAGTAATAATACTGTCAAACTTTCCTTCTACATTTTCGTAAGCATCAGAAACCACAGCCTCACAATTGGCTTTTAAGCTTTCTATGTTCTTATTAGTTAGGTGTACGGCACGTTTATTAATATCAGCCATTAAAACTTTGCTGTTCTTTACTTTAGATATTACTATTCCAAGAAGTCCGTATCCGCACCCTAAGTCTAATACTTCTTTTCCTTCTCCTTCTAGCTCTAGATAAGCTTCAAGAAGTGCTTTAGAACCATAGTCAATTCTATCTTTTGAAAAAACTCCATTATCAGACAGAAAATTAAACTCGTAAGTATTATATTTATAAACTATATTTCTAAATTCACTTTTTAAGCTTTCGTTATTTGTAAAATAATGTTGCATTATCTTCTCCTTTCGCTTGCATATAAGTTACTTGCATATTCTTCTAAATTAGCTATGATCTTATTACCAGATTTACTATAATCTATTTCTAGTTCATTTGTTAATGGATTAATGAATGTGTCTAAATGTATTTTTCTAAGTAATAAAGGGAAATCTTCGTCCAAAATACTTTTGTGTAAAGACTTTATGGTATCAGCAAATCTCTTGTCTTTTTTGTATTCATAATATAAGTATGGGGCTAAAGCTGCACAAACTAAGTATTCAGTAATTGTTATATCCATAGGAATATGTTTTTCCTTCATTCTCTTTAGCATATCTGCATAATCATTTTTGCCCAGATAGTTTTGATATAGCTCGCTAGAGATGTCATTAAAATTATAATATAAATAGAACACATCAAGTAACTCCAAACAAGCTTCGCTTACTTTATGATAATATCTTAATCTCGACCTTTTAATCCATAATATTTCATCTGGATGTTCTTCTTCGTAATAGTCCATTAACATTAATTCGTAAGAATCTGCAATTGCTTCAGTCATAAACTCATTTACTTCATGAAGTAATCCTTCTTTTTTTTCATCTTGATAGTGAGATAATTCATGAACAGCAGTAGTACAGTCTATAAAATATCCAGTATTCTTTACATCCACAATCGAAATTTTCTGTTCTTTGCAGTATCTGCACACTCCGCCAGTATACGGAATATTAATTCGCTCATTTAACAATTCTTCTTCGTATTGCAATCCTTCAAAAGAAAAAATTCCCTTATTAAATAAATCATAAACATCTACATTACAATCAATATACTTATAAAATTTATCTATAATTTTCAACCTTTCCTCTAGAGTATAAACCGGAAATTCTTTATAGCCTTCTTCCGAATTAAACCGATTAGCATAAGGCTCAAGAGTATTTACTACATTATAGGCAAGTAGCCTCAAACTGTATAAATTAGGATAAAAAATATAACTTGATTGTTTAATAAATTCTTCATCTAATTCTTTTTTTATTCTACTTTCATATTCTAGCAATTCTTTATCCATAATAATTCCCCCTTTAATGTGAATATTGTACCACAATTGTATACAAAAATAAAGATTTAAAACTTAGAAAAAAAGAACATATTTTAACTATTGTTCCTTTTAAGATAATTACTTATTCAAAGATAAAAAAGCTTTATCATCAAAATCAAACTTCAAATTTGAATACTCTTTTTCATATTGAAGAAATAATTGTTTTAGGTTTTCCTTTTCTTGCTTTGATAATGGTATATCTCCATCTATTGCAAAATATCCCAAATTAAATATATGTATTGGCATTCCTTCATCATATAATAAATTATCAAATTCATTATAATAGTGTATTTTTTCTATATAATATTTATACATAACATTTTTATCTTTCAATAATTCTAAATTACTCACTGTATCAATTTTTATACTGCAAATATCGTTATGGTCTTTGTATTTAACTAGTATAAAATGGTAAAGGTATGTTTCTGTTTCATTTCTTTCTTTTAATAACTTTAAATATTCATTTTCATCAATAATTTTACTTATTTTATCTTCTAAAAACATATTTTTTCCTCATTCTATTCGGTATAAATTATTATTATACAAAAATCACTCACATTTCTGTAAGTGATTAATTTGCTTTTACTACTTTAATTCTACAGTAGCACCTGCTTCTTCTAACTTAGCTTTAATTTCATTAGCTTCATCAGATGAAACGTTTTCTTTAATGTTACCACCATTATCAGCAACATCTTTAGCTTCTTTAAGTCCAAGACCAGTTATTTCTCTAATTACTTTAATTACTTGTAATTTTTGAGCTCCTGCTTCTTTAAGAACTACTGTCTTAGCAGCATCAGCATCTCCAGCACCTTCGCTAGCTACTGGTGCAGCAGCTACAGCTACAGCTGATGGATCTACTCCAAACTCCTCTTTCATCATATCAACTAATTCTTTAACTTCAAGAATAGTTTTTTCTTTAATTGCTTCGATAATATCTTTGTTTTCAATTTTTGCC
>ONXO01000006.1 GCA_900321795.1 uncultured Eubacteriales bacterium | reverse complement strand
TTCAAAAGCTTTTACCATAGTTTTTATATCATGATTTCTAACTGCTCCACTTGCCATTTCATAGCCATTACATACAAAGTCAAATTGATACGCAACAATATCTTCTATATTTTGGTTATTTAGTGCTTTTAGTCCACCTTTAGGCATACTAAACGGATTATGTCCGAAATCCCATTTGTTTTCTTCTTCATTGTATTCATACATTGGGAAATCATTAATTATACAAAATTCATATTTATCTTTATCTATAAGCCCAAGCTCTTCTCCAAGTTTAGTTCTTAATAGTCCAGCTAATTTAGATGCCTTTTTCTTATCAGAAATAATAAATAATACATCCCCTGCCTTAAGACTTAATTCATTCTTCAACGCATTTCTTTCTTCATCAGTTAAGAACTTATCTAAACTTGACTTAAACGTTAAATCTTCATTTACTTTGATATATGCAAGTCCTGATGCACCTAATTCTTTCATAGTTTCTTCTAATGATTTATACCAAGAATTAGATTTTTCTATATTTTCTACTTTAATACCTCTTATAGTACTTCCTATAAATGGCGTAAATTCTGTATTTTTAAAAATGTCAGTAAGATCAGTTATTTCTAATGGATTTCTTAAATCAGGTTTATCAGTTCCATACTTAAGCATAGCTTCTTTAAATGATATTCTTCTAAAAGGTGCTGACGAAACTTTTTTATCACTAAAATGAGTAAATACATCATAAAATACTTTTTGCCCGATTGCATATACATCTTCCTCTGTAACAAAACTCATTTCCATATCTAATTGATAGAACTCTAAAGTTCTATCTGCTCTGGCATCTTCATCCCTAAAGCAAGGAGCTATTTGAAAGTATTTATTAAAGCCACTTACCATTAGTAATTGTTTATATATCTGAGGAGCCTGAGGAAGAGCATAGAACTTGCCTTTAAATCTTCTTGAAGGTATTATAAAGTCTCTAGCACCTTCTGGTGAGCTTGTTGTAATTATTGGTGTTGTTATCTCAGTAAAGTCTTCACCCTTCATTATTGTTCTAATATAGTCAACTACTTTACTTCTAAATACTATGTTATCATGTACTTTTGGATTTCTAAGATCTAAATATCTATATTTTAGTCTAGTGTCTTCACTAGATTCTTCTCTGCTTCTTGATATTTCAAACGGAAGAACGTTTTCACACTCTCCAAGCACTTTAACTTCACTTACTAGAACTTCAATTTTACCTGTTTTCATACTAGAGTTTATCATTTCTTTAGTTCTAAGTCTTACTACTCCCTTTACAGTAATGGTACTTTCCCTATTTATTCCTTCAAAAAGAGTAGAATCTTCAGTTATAAGCTGAACTATTCCCTTCTCATCTCTTAGTGTTACAAATGTAAGACCACCACCTAGTTTTCTAATACTATTTACCCATCCAGCAAGTCTAACTTCTTTACCATTTAGCTCTTCACTTACATGTCCACAGTAAATATTTCTGTATTCGTTGTTCATTTTTTCTCCTCCAAAAAATAAAAACCCATAACCTAAGGGTGAAATATCACGGTGCCAGCCTTAGTTTATAGATTTAATCTATCTCTAATTTATATAGGAATTACCCTTATTATCTATAGTTTTGTATCTTCATATACATTCATTTGTTAACCTCTCACCAATAGTTAACTCTCTTTGAAAAATCATATTATATTACTCCTCAAAACAAATAATATAGTTTAATTATAGTGCCTATTTTACAACTTGTCAATTAGAAAGTTCTATATTTTCTTCATTTAACAACATTTTACACATTTCATTAGACTTATGTTCTTCTTTAGTTTTAACTTTAATAAAGTTAGCTGTATGGCCTATACTATAACCTTCTTTATTTTCTTCAAATAATACTTCCATTTCTTTACCAACGTATTTACTATAAAAATCTTTTTCAAGATTCTCTGATATTAAAAGTAGTTCTTTTACTCTTTCCTTTTTAATAAGACCATTTACCTTTTCTTTAAACTTACTAGCAACAGTACCTTCTCTATCACTATAAGGAAAGACATGTACTTTTGTAAAAGCTATCTTTTTAATAAAATCCATACTTTCTTTATGCATTTCATCAGTTTCTCCAGGAAAACCCACTATAACATCTGTAGTAATACTTAAATCTTTTTTTATACTTCTTATATATGAAATTCTTTCCTCAAAGAAAGCTTTATCATACCTTCTATTCATTAGTTGTAGTACTTTATCACTTCCAGACTGAAGAGGTATATGCAAATGAGGTACAAATACATCACTTTCTTTAAATACTTCAAGTACTCTATCATTAAGTTCATTAATTTCAATTGATGAAACTCTAAGTCTTTTTAAGCCTTTAACTTTAACCAAATCTTTTACTAAATCAGCAAAATCATATTCTCCATCATTATATTTACCTGTATGTATTCCTGTTAAAACGATTTCTTTATAACCATTATTTACTAAAGATATAACTTCTTCAATAACACTTTCATGATTTTTACTTCTAACACTACCTCTAGTAAAAGGAATAACACAATATGAACAAAAACTATTGCAACCATCTTCTATTTTAACATAAGCTCTTGTTCTATCATATGACCCTGTGATTTCCATATTTTCAAAAGAAGCGCCTTTTAAATCATAAAATCTTTCTATCTTCTCCTTATTTTTCGAATACTCTAAAACATAATCAACTATTTTACTCTTATCTTTGTTTCCAATAACAATATCAGCATTGATTGAATCAAGCTTGCCTGTATTATAACAGTTTTGTGAGAAACAGCCACATACTGCTATAATACTATTAGGGTTATCTCTCCTAATACTATTTATTATCTGTCTGCTTTTCCTATCAGCCATATTAGTTACTGTGCAAGTATTAACTACATAAACATCAGCCTTTTCCTCACAATAAGAAAAACCTTTTTCTATAAAAAGGCCATAAATAAATTCACTTTCATAACTATTAACCTTACATCCAAGTGTCTTTATATTAAATGTCATAATGCTCTTCTAAACTCCTTTAATGCTTCTAGGAAAGCTTCTTCTTTAGTATATCTATTATCAAATGTAACAGTTTTAGCTCTATCAAAATCAACTTTAGATACTCTAACTCCCCCTAGATCTTTTTCAGATTCATAATTAACAACACCAGTTGAAGCTCTTTTCAATAGTTCATCATAACTTATGACAGCTTTATCTTCTTGTTCAGCTTCATATCTTTCTATTTCTTTTTCGTGTTCATCCATTTCTCCACTAACTTGCATTTTCTTTATCCTAGCATCTAGTTCATCAGCACTTATAATAGCAACTTCTTCTTGCTCATTTTCAAAGTTATTAATCTCGTTTTTAAGAGTATTTTCATTAATTTCTTCATTGCTCTTCTCATCAAATATAATAGGCATTTGAACTATCTTTGGAATTTCTTCTTTAATAACTTTTTCTTCTTCCATAGGCTTTTCTTCTGATTTTAACACTGGCAAATCTTTAGTATTTTCTACAAAATCTTCTATTTCAAAAGCTAAATCAGTTTCATCTTTATCATTATATTTACCGCTTAAAATAAGTTTTAACAAATATACCATAAAAATAATTATTATAATTATCATAACAATAAATAAAACTAAAAGAAAATCACCTTTAACTAAAATTTTAATAAAATTATTTATAGCATCTTTCATATACTTCACCTTTAAATTACATATTTATTTTAGCACACATATAACTAAAATAAATAACTTTATTATACCTTTTACATTTTATTTGTCAATATACAACATAATTTACAAAACAAAAAATAAGAAGATTTACTTCTTATTTTGAAATAATGTAGCCCCGATTAAAACTATTATAACCACTACCATTATTATAATTATTAGATTTATATTTTTTGGATTATTTACTGCATCTTGTACTATTGAACCCGTTAGTAAATAATTAGAGCAATGATCTATCTCGAATTCTACTTTGCCATTTTTTACTATCAAATTGTCATCTACAAACTCTATTTGTCCAGCTTCTTCATTATAATAATATAAAAATAATTTTTCACCATTTTTATATTTTCCATTTACATTTAACTTAATTTTAGCTTTAGACGGCAATTTCCCATGATGCTCGAAACTAACAATAAGTTTATCTTTATTAGTAACCTTTTCATCTAAAATACTATCTTTAAGTTCAGTTAGTACATTTAAATTTAAATTGACATCTATTTCCATTTTCTCCTTTAAGGACTTATTTATTGCATCGTTTTTTTCAAAAGTCCAGCTATAAGTTAAACCTTTTTGATTGTCAATTACTTCGTAAATAACACTATCTGTTGTTTCAGTTTTAGTAATGTTAACAACAGTTTCATTACTAGCAATTATTCCTTTAGGATTATTACTATCATCTGCATTATTATTTAATAATATAATTATTAACAAAGCGACTAATATTAATAAAAAAGAAATTATTATAATGCTTGCATTTTTTTTCATATTAATCCTTTCTAGATATTAAACGTAAAAGCAAATAAAACAAATAAGTCATAAAGTAAATATACAAAACACGGAGTAAGAATATTATCTGTCTTAGCATAAGAAGAAGATACAATTATACCCATGTATGTATAAGGTAACAATGTAAGTAAATCACTTGAACTACTTAAATTATAACCTACTTGAAATAATCCATATATCATTCCTGAAAAAATTACAAAAAATATTTTATTATTTATTATGTCTTTAAAAACTTTTCTAAATACTATTTGTTCAGTAAATAAAGAAATTATAAACACATAAAATATCATAAGTAATTTATTTTCTTGAAATAAGCTATCTATTACACTAGAACTTTCATAAGAACTTCCATTAGTATTGCCAGTAATAGATGTAACTATCAATGATATTATAGCTATTCCAATAAGCATTAAACCAAAGCTCATTAGTGCATTTAGTAATACTTTTTTCTTATCTTTTTTAAATGCTTTTAAATCATTTAATAAGTCCTTTCTATATAGAAATACAAATATAATAAGCATCAAGAATAAAAACATAAATCTATATAACAATTCAAAAGAATTAGATTTAGTCAAGCTTGGCAAAAACATATCTAGTACATATGGAACTAGAATGTATAGTAAAAATACACACACACCTTTAATAAGTGTATTTAAGTTTTTTTTCATAGAATCACTCCTTAAAATAGTCCAAAACCCCCTTTAGTTTAAACTACATCCAAGGGAACAATCTTCTTAACCAACCCATTCTTCACCCCTCCTTTCTTTATCAATTTTACAATTTTATTATATCATTTTATAAAAGTAAATGCAGCATTATTAATCTTCTTTACACTAAACTATACTAACTAAATAAATATTCTCATCCAATAAATAGTGCGGACTTGCTATTTGAATTTTTTCATTTACCACTATTTTATTAGGACATATCTCATAATAATTTAAAACTTCACTTAAATTAGTATATTTTTTACATTTAATAACAAAGCACATTTTTTTATATATTAAAGTAAAATAGATAAAATCTCTAGATACACGATTTTTTAAAGTATTGTAAATATCAATAATATTATATATATCATAATCTTTATAATTCTTTTTATTTTTAAACTCTATATCAATATTAGGATAAGTACCAATATAAGAAAATAGTATTTGATAAGAAGTAACATCTTTCTTATCTATAATTATTTTAACTTTTGTAGATGGATACACAATATCAATTAAGTTTAATGTTTCTAGAATAATTTTAACATTATCCTTTAATATAAAAGAATCTTTTTTATCATAAGAACTTCTTCTATTAATTTTGAATGCAATAGCAGTTTCATTAATTTTAAGAGTATTCTTTACAATATCTTTATTTAATTTGTATATATCTTTATTACTAATTCTTTTATATTCTTCTTTATCTTTAAAATCATTTTCAATTACAATAACTCTTTTTATCCCATCAATTGAAGATATTTCACTAAGGCCATAAACTCTTCCTGACACGGGCGAATAAACATTAGATGATACATTATCTCCTTTATATACGACTTTATCGTTTCTAATATTAATATCATCCTTATTATATGGCAAATATATATAATCACTTGTTAAAAACTCATTTAATTCATCAATAATTACATTCTTCATATATTTATTATACCTTAATTTACATATTTTTTAAATAGTCAATTAACTTATTTGATACATTTTCTGGAAGTATTTCGTTTAACTCTTCTAATGATGCTTCCTTTATATTCTTAAGTGAACCAAATTTTTTTATTAATTCTTTTCTTCTAACCGCACCTATTCCCTCAATGTTATCAAGCACACTCTGTATGTTTCCTTTACTCCTTATCTGTCTATGATAGTTTATTGTGAATCTATGTACTTCATCACTTATTCTAGTCAATAGATAAAACACATTGCTTCTTTTATCTATTTTATAAGCAACTAAAGTATCTCCGTCAATTAATTCACTCAGTGAGTGTTTATCATCTTTTGCTAAGCCACACACCTTTATGTTAAGACACAAAGAAGAAAGCACTTCTTTACAAGCATTTATTTGAATTATTCCTCCATCAACTAAAATCATATCAGGTATTCTAGTTTTATTCATCAAAGCTTTTTGATATCTTCTATATAATATTTCTTTCATTGAAGCAGCATCGTTGTTTTGCTCAGCACTTATTTTAAACTTTCTATAATCCTTCTTAGAAGGCTCTCCATCAATAAACGTCACCATTCCGCTTACAGTAAATGTTCCAAATAAATGAGCATTATCAAAAGACTCAATCACAGTTAAATTATCTAGCCCTACTAATTTACCAAGCTCTTTACACGCTTCAAAGTTTCTTTCATTATCCTTGTAGGCCATTTTTTTATTGTTATCAAAGTTAATCTTAGCATTAGTACCAGCTAAATCAAATAAGTGTTTCTTCTTACCTCTAGATATACTTATTACTTTAGCATCTATTATACTATTTAAAAGATTTACATCTAGATTACCTGGTACAATCACTTCTTTAGGAGGTATATTCTTTTTACTATAGAAGTTAACTATGTAGTACTCAAGAGTTTCGTTTACTTCATCTACTAATGGGAATATATTCTTTTTATCTCCCAATAATTTACCATTTCTAATAAAGAACACCACAATTGAAATGTATCCGTCTTCTACATAATAGTTAAATATATCTCTGTTTACTCCATCATTAAGTTCAACTTTTTGCTTCTCAAAAACTACTTTAATATAATCTAGTTCTTGTTTTAATTCTAAAGCCACTTCATAGTTTAAGTTTTCAGCATTTATGTTAATCTTTTCATTAATCTTATTTATTAGTATTTCGTCATGCCCGTTTAGTATGTCTTTAATCTCCTCTATCATTTCAGTCGGATTTAAATTTCTATGTATGCAATAGCCTAAACACTCACCTATGTGATAATAAAGACATTCTTTTTTAGGAAGTCCTTCACATTTCTTTAATGGATATAATCTATTTATCAAGTTTACTAATCTTCTTGCTGCATAGGAATTAGGATAAGGGCCATATAGATTCTTATTTTTTTTATTAACATTAATTTCTCTTTTAACTACTAATGAAGGATACTTATCTATTTTAAACTCTATATATGGATAAGATTTATCATCTCTAAGTAATATATTATAATGAGGATCATACTTCTTTATTAAATTAATCTCTAATATAAAAGCTTCTAATTCGCTAGATGTAACTATATAATCAAAATCAGCTATTTCACTTACTAACATCTTAGTTTTACCAGTATGAGTTCTATTGAAATAACTATTCAATCTATTCTTAAGTTTCTTAGCTTTACCAACATATATAATAACTCCCTTATCATTTTTCATAAGATAACAACCTGGAAGCATTGGCACTAGAGATAGTTTTTCTTTTATCATAGCTATTCCTCCTCTCATATATAATTTTATCAAAAAATAAATTGAAATACTATAAAAATAAAATGGCTTTAATTGCCACTTTATCTAAATACTCATTAATTCTTTTTCTTTTTCTTTAAACTTATCATCAACTTTAGCATTATATTTATTAATCATTTCTTGTACTTCATCTAAATATAATTTTTCCTCATCTTCAGGATATTCTTCCTTTTTAATATCATTATTAGCATCTTGCCTGATATTTCTTAAAGCTATTTTAGCTTCTTCAGTTATTTCTTTAACTTGCTTTACATAATTTTTTCTAGTTTCTTCAGTTAATTCTGGAACAGTTAAATAAATAACTTCTCCATTATTTGTAGGTGCCATCCCAAGTTCAGCTGCATATATAGCTCTTTCAATCTCTTTTAATAGACTCTTGTCAAAAGGTTTAATCATAAGTTGTCTAGCCTCAGGAACTGAAACAGTAGCAATAGCATTGATTGCAGTAGGTGTTCCATAATACTCTACAGTAATACCATTCAAAATGTTAGGATTAGCCCTGCCAGCTCTGACAGTTGTATATCTACTATCTAAGTTTTCCAAAACCTTATCCATTCTATTTCTTACAACACTTTCATCAAACATAAAATAATCTCCTCATTTCTGATTAAATTATATCTAGAAAAACAAAAAATATCAAGTTATCCTTGATATTTATTTGCTAATATTAAAACTTCGTTTTTAAGGCTTCTAAGATGAGATAACTCTTCCTCTTGTATTTCAATTAATTTTTCTTTTTCAGCAAGTAAAATTTCTTTGGCTTTATATCTAGAATCAGATGCATCTTTCTCCTCTTTAACTTTTAAAAGCTCTTCTCTTAACTTACTTATTTCTTCTATTTCAGTAGATATATTTGCTTTTTCACTATATTTTACAGACATATTATAATCTTCTAAAAGCTCAATAACATTATAATCTACAAATTCTTTAGATTTTTCAATAGTTTCTTTGTCAATAGAATGCCCTTTTCTTATACATTCTGCTAATTTATTTAGTACATCGGTTGTAAAATTATCCTTTGCATAAAAATCATTAAGTTTATCTAAATTATGAGCAAAATCACTTGAAACATCTATAATACATCCATATTTGTCCTTATATTTATTCATAATTCGTAAACGAGATAATTTTTCATCTGGCTTTAAATAAAGCTTATGCAAATCATCATATCCATATTGATTATCAATTTTAATATTCATAGCATTAGTTAAACATATTACTTGATCTGACAATAAATTTTGAAGCATATCTTTATAATCATTTTCATCTGAATATCCAAGTATTGATGAAGGAGCATAAGTAATATTGTTATTATAATTCTTAGCGCCTTTAAGGCCTAAAAATACTAATTTACCATTTCCATTATCTATTGCTAAATAATATTCACATCCATACACTGATTTTGTACCACTAATATAAGCTCTAGAAGGAAGAAAGTGAACAACAAACTTAATGCTATTAAAATTCAAATAGCAAATTGATTCAAAGGCATCTAGCTTTTCTTCTATATATTCAGAAAATATATCATTGTATCTTATCTTGCCATTTTTAATATCATTATATACTTTCGTATATCTATCTATCAATTCTTCAAGTAAATCAAAAGAATATTGTGAATCCAATATTTTAGAGTTAACTAAATTTGGAATATTAATACCCAATAAATGTGCTATATTCTCATCATTGAACCCAAAATCTAGCTTATTACCATCAGTCAAAAACAATCTATATTTAGTACTATATCTATGAACTTTCTTATAATACTTAATCGCATTATCTAATCTTTCTATAATTGTTTGAAATTCATATTGTTTTGCGTCTTTTCTCATAAAACAAAACCCCCATTGCATTAAAATTATACCATATAAAGTACAACTTGTCAAATTCTTATGGTTTTATTACAACTGATTATAAAAAATCAATCTTAGATACTCCAAGATTGATTTAATATAACATAAAGATTAAATTGAAGATCCACCACAATAAACAGTTACATTTCCAGTAGGGTTAGATATTGTCAAATACATAGATGCATTTAAACCACTTCCTAAATTAGTATAGCTACAAGCTGCATTATCGCAACTAAGATTACTCGAACAATTAGAAGCTGCAACTGATACATTAGTAGAAGAGCCTGAATCAATGCTTGTAGGCCATGAACCAGTGGATGAAAATCCTGAATATGTTATTGTGTATGTACCAGAAGAAGAATCAGACCAATGAGCATATAAAGTAGTATTCTTCGTTATAGCAACTATGCTAGCATCTGTTATTAAATCTCCACCACTTGATGCTGTATACCATCCATCAAAAGTGTAGAGTGGTTTGATTGGTGTTGGAAGAGAACCATATGTACTTCCAGTAACAACAGTTTTTCTACAAGTTCTCGCCACATAAGTGCCACCACCAGATGTACAAGTAGTAATAGTCCATGTATTACCACCATTAACATTAAATGCAATTGTATACGATTGCCCAGGAGTTACTGTAGTTGGCAGTGTTACAGTACATGTCTGTGCCTGTGAAACATTTGATACAGTTACTACTCCAGTTGATTCATCAATACTTGCCGTTGCTTGCGAGCAGCTTACTGTAGCCCCAGTTAATGTATAATTAGAATTTGGCGTTACTGTGAATGTGTCAGTTCCACCAGAAACAATTGATTTTGATGCCGGATTTGAAGTTCCACCGGAAACATTCATTGTAATTGTATAAGTAGGAAGAAGTGTCACACTGCATGTCTGCACTTGTGTAACGTCTGATATCGTTACCACTCCAGTTGAAGTATTTATGCTTGCTGTCGCCTGTGGACAACTTACTGTTGCATTTGTTAAAGTGTAGCCTGAACTTGGCGTAACTGTAAAAGTGTCACTAGTATTTATATGAAATGTTTTCTGCTGAGTTCCTTCTGAGCTATTAGCTGCCGCTAGTGTAACCATAAAATCAGACACATCATCAAAATCTATTGAGCACTCAGACGGAATATTAAAAGATGTGATTTTTATATGTCCGTCTTCAATTGTGCCTACTGTACCATTAGTACAGCTTAAACTTGCAACATACGTTGTGCCTAAACCAGCAGTAAATACTGAAAAGTCTTGACTAGTTTGCGCTCCTTTGTATGTGTATGCAAATTTAAGACCATCTTCCCTAGTTAATTTTTCAATATCTTTTTCTAAATGGGATTCTTTATTTGCAGCAATTTGACTATCCTCATTTGAGGATTTTAAATGATTATAAATTAAGAATGTTGAAATTGCTGCAATTATTAAACCCATTAATATTATTATTCTTTTTTTCATTATATCACCTAATTTGCTGTACAAGTCCATCCAGATATTGTACTTGTCTGATTATATAAATAGCATGTTGTACCTGAACGTGTTCCTTCATCACATGTATATGAATCATATGCTTTGTATTCGTAGCATGTACTTCCTACTAAAGTTGCTCCACCTGAGCAAGATGCAGGTTTACGACACCACCAAGTACTAGTTCCTGTTTGAGTACAAGAGTATCCTGAAGTAGTACAATTTTGTTTACAAGATATCTGACTAGTCCATGAACCAATATCATCACTTGAAGAATACAAATCACTTCTTGTTCTATAACACTGAGATGTTCCTACTGCCCAGTTTCCTGAACATCCTGCTGTAGCAGCTTTAGAACATGTATACGTTGTTGCAGGACATGCTGATTTTAATGATTGTCTTGGTATTGTTCCTCCATTACATGTTGGATTTGAATTACATGTTGGCTGACATGAATAAATGTAAGTATTTACTCCATTATAACATCTATAATCGTTTATAGTAGTACTCTCACTTGAGTCACAATATGTACAGCTCTGTGATGTTGTATAACTTGTGTCATTGTATGTGCTTCCTCCATACTTATATGTACATGTTCTTGTTTGTGTTCCGCTTGAAGTACATGTACTCCAACTTGAACAAGTTGTTGATGTTGTACATGCCGTAGATGTTGTTCTAGTTTCATGGTTGCCTGTACATCCATTATCTCTTGCTTCTACAACATAACCATCTGAGTTACAGCTATCATAGGCCCATGTTCCAGATGAACAGCATGCTCCATTGTATGACCTGTGAGCAAATAGTGTTTGATCAGTTGTAGTAGTTACTGTAGAAGAAGACGTTATTCTATATCCTCCACTT
>ONXO01000043.1 GCA_900321795.1 uncultured Eubacteriales bacterium | reverse complement strand
GGTGCTAATTGACTCTTTAAGTTCATGCAGCCATCACCGTCCCAAATTCAGTTTTTTGTCCATCATTGAAGAATCCATCTAATAATACTCTTAAGTCATCATTGCTTGTCTGAGTAGCATTAAGTCCACAAGAAGCGAGACCACTTATTAAGTTTTGTATTCTCTTTTGCATAATTTCCGGCCTTTTTTCTCTAAATAGAATAAAGTATTCTGTATCAGCTACACCCACTTCTTTAGACATAAACATATTTGCTTTATTAATATCTTGCATTACAAGTTTCTTCATAACTGGTGTTTGTACATTATTATATAGTAGTTGTAATTCTCCTAAATAAACATTTATGTCTACAGGTCTATCTGCAACTATTATCCAAAACTCATAATCTAAAGTATTATAAAAGTTTCTTAAATTATAAATTACATTCCTTTGACTATCATAATCCATAATAAATATATTTTTTGGTTGAACCTTAACCCCTGTTACTTGAATGCCATCATCAAGTTGTATAGCACCATTAAGAATAGACTTAATTGGTAACCAACTTTCAGCATATTTACTACTTATCTTCTCTGTATTCACTTCTCACACACCAACCTTTCCAATAATAAACTCTTCTATTATTATAAAATGCAAACACATCTTTAATTAAACACAATACATTATGATAATGAGGTACTGGTACTACTAAAAATGTACATACACTTAAAGGCAATATTTTAATTATTGTAGTTATAAGTGTACTACTATTAATAGCTAAGAAGAAAACTAGTGTAATCCCTAGACCCACTAGAAATATAATTAAATCTATGGGTCTAAAGATATTAAATAATAGCTTACCTTTTTTTGTATTAGCAGGTATTAAATACATATTATCCATATTCTCTTTTCCTTACCTTTCTTTATTTTTGATCTTTAGAATTTTTATATCTATCTGTATGCTGTGCAGCTTCTGCTTTTTTAAGAGTGTCTTTTGCTGTTTTATACTCGCGATCATAATTATCTTTCATGTCTGAAGTTTCTAAAAATTCTCCGTTATTACTTCTTGAAAGTTCATAATACGCTTTTTCTGACTCAGATAAAGTTGGGTATAAACTTTCCTTATTATATTTTTCAGCAATTGACTTTGGATCACCCTTGACTTTAGTTGTTGCAAACCAATCAAATGCTTTTTTCTCATATTCTTTTTGAGCAGCTTGTATTTCAGCTTGATATTTATTTAATAAATTCTGATCAGCTTCTTGCGGTTTTGTTGCTTCATATGCATCATAATCTCTTTGCGCCTTTTGAACTCTTGATTGTAATTCTTTATATTCATCACCAGCCACAAATGCCTCATAATCAGCTTGTGCTTTGCCCTCATCTGGCGTATATACAGCAGCATCAATTCTATTTAAGAATTCAGCTTCTCTATTGTTTAGATTTTTTTGAGCATCTTCAATTTTTTGTTTTAATTCCTGTGATCTAGCAGAAGAATAGTTAGACATTTGAGAATCTTCAATTTGTCTTTGGTAAGCATTAAATCTTGCTTTGGCATTTGAATATCTTGCGTCGTTTTCTAATGTACCATGAGCTTTACCATAATCCTTGATGACGTTATCCTTGAATTTTTCATAAGCATCAACTTTACTTTTAGCTTCTGTTACTTTATTGTCTATTTTAGCATTTCTACCAGATTTAGAATCAACTTTGCCCATAAAATATCCGCCTATTCCAGCAGAAGCAACTTTACCAGCAGTACCACGTGCTTGCTGTATGTTTTTCCCAATACCGCCGACCGCTTCTTTAACACTCTTAGCTTTTGCACCATTATACAAACCAGAAGCACTTCCCGATAAAATACCTGTTGCCATCTTTTTAAAGCCACCACCAGCGGCAGCACCAGCCATACCTCCAGCTATACCTCCGCCAAAGGCTCCAGCAGTTCCTCCAACTATTCCGCCTAAGATAGCCCCGAAATTCATTCCTTTAGTTTCAGAAGATAGCTTAGTACCAATTATATCATCTATTAATTTAGGTATTTGAGAAGCACCTGTAAATATTCCTATATATAAAACTCCTGTTATTATCCATCTAATATCACTGTTTACTCCACTTAGTAGTTCGCCAGATCC
>ONXO01000095.1 GCA_900321795.1 uncultured Eubacteriales bacterium | reverse complement strand
TCTAGAAGGTCTATGTAAAGACTGTCATGAAGAAGAACATCACCAAGACATATCTACTAGAAAAGATGTTATGTTTGATGAATACGGCAATTTAATAAAAAAGCCTTGATACCCCCCTAATCCTTGAAAATAAAGGGCTTAATTGGGAACCGAGATGGGGACTCACGAAAAATGTGCAGATTTACACATAAACCCCCTGTTTTAGCGAAAGGAAGTGAGAAAGTGAAAGAAATAGAAAAAGTTGATTTAATTTCAATAAAAGAAACTATTGATATGCTTGATAATGATAAAAAAGTATTATGCAGTAGTTTACTAAATGAATTAATTTTTATGCAAAAGGCATTAACTGATTTAAAAAAAGAAGTAGAGGATAACGGAGTAGTTGTTGAGATGTGCCAGGGCAAATATAATATTGAAAGAGCAAACCCTGCGCTTAATCAATATAATACTTTAATAAAAAATTACTCTAGCTGTATGAAACAGTTAAATGAATTACTTCCTGAAGCTAAAAACGATGATGACGACTTTGAAGATGATGATTTATGTTCATAGAAGAGTATTATGAGTGGATAAAAGCCAACCCAAAGAAAGTTGGCGAAAAAGTAACAACGATTTATAAAAGATTAGTTGATGATTTAAAGGCACCGAGAAAGGTGTCTTTTGTAAATCAAGAAACTGGAGAAATTGAAGAACATACATATATATTCGATGAAAAAAAAGCTAATAAATGTATTAACTTTATCGAAAAATATTGTAAACAGAGCAAAGGGCAGTGGAATGGTAAGCCTTTAAAGTTAGAGTTGTTTCAAAAAGCTTTTTTGCAGGCGTTATTTGGTTTTGTAGATAAAGATACCGGTTTTAGAAGATATAAGAAAGCAATTTTATTTGTTGCAAGAAAAAATGGTAAGTCAGTATTAGATTCAGGTATTGCAACTTATATGCTAACTAAAGATGGTGAAGGTGGTGCTGAAATATATTCAGTTGCTACTAAAAGAGACCAATCAAAGATTGTTTGGGAAGAATCTAAGAAGATGATAAGAAAATCACCGGTATTAGCAAAAAGAATAAGAAGTTTAACAACTGGGATTTATTATGATCATACTGATTCTTTGTTTAGGGCTTTAGCAAGTGATAGTAACTCTTTAGATGGTTTAAATAGCCATATGGTAATAGCCGATGAAGTACATGCATGGAAAGATAAAAATTTGTTAGATGTTATGTATGATTCAATGAGTGCGAGACAACAACCATTATTACTTGAAACAAGTACGATGGGAACTGTTAGACAAAATGTTTTTGATATCGAATATGAATATGCTAGTCAAGTGGTTGATGGAACGATTACTGATGATGTTTTATTGCCAGTTATTTATGAGCTTGACGATGAAAAAGAGTGGCTCGATGAAGAAGCGTGGTATAAAGCTAACCCAGCTTTAGGGAAAATAAAATCAATAAAAAGTTTAAGGGAAAAAGTAGAAAGAGCTAAAGCTAGCCCTATAGAGTTAGTGAATTTGTTATGTAAAGACTTTAACATTAGACAAAACAGTATGAATTCTTGGCTTACTTTTGAAGAATTGAATAATGAAGAAAAATATTCAGAGTGGAAAGATTGCTATTGCATTGGTGGTTGTGATTTATCAAGTACAACTGATTTAACTTGTGCGACTTTACTTGGGGTGGTTAAAGGAAAAATCAGAGTTAAACAAATGTACTGGATACCAACAAATTTTTTAGAAAAAAAAGTAGTTGAAGATAAAATACCATATGATAAATGGTTAAAAATTGGTTTGCTGCGATTAAGTGGTGATTCTAAAGTTGATTATCATGATGTTACAAAGTGGTTTTTGGAACAAGTTCAAGAATTTGATTTAAGACCGCTTTGGGTTGGTTATGATAGTTGGAATGCTAATTTTTGGTGTGAAGAAATGAAAGAAGAAGGTTTTGATATGGTTGAGGTTAGACAAGGATATAAAACTGAATCTGCACCATTAAAACAAATGAAGGCTGACTTAATGGATAAAAAAATTAATTATAATAACAATCCAATTTTGAAATGGAACTTATCAAATGCTGCTGTTAAGGTTGATGATAATGAAAATATCATGTTGACTAAAGAAAAATCAAGACAAAGGATTGATGGAGTTGCAAGTTTAATGGATGCTTATGTTATCTATGTTAATAAACAACAAGAATATTTAAATTATATAGACGAGGAGGTATAGGATGCAAATAAGAAGTTTATTTAGCAAAATGTTTGGAAATGATGAAAATGTTATTCCACCACAAAAATCAAGTGAATTTGTTCTGCTGGATGGTAATAAAGCGGTTTTTACAAAATATAATGGTGATTTTAAAAACGATGCTGATATAAGAGCATGTGTTGATGCAATAGCGAGAAATGGTGCTAAAATGCATCCTAAACATATTAGAAACTTTGCGGATAAATTCGAAAACTTAACAGGTAATTTATATAATTTACTTGCCAAAAGGCCAAATGAATTACAGAATGCATTTCAATTTTATTATCAAGTAATATCTAATTTAGAATTATATAATAATAGTTTTGTTTATATTCAGAGGGATAAAGATTTAAAAGTCACTGGATTATATCCGTTAGATTTTAGTGAAGGTAGACTTTATGAATATCAAAACAAAATATGGATTAAATTTAAATTTGGGCGTTCTAAAGAAAGGTTCGTGCCATATGATAGTTGTATTCATCTAACAAGGTTTACAAGTGACAATGGTCTTTTAGGTGGCAGTACAGAGCCTATAATAAAAACTTTATCAATTAAACATGTTCTAGATGAGGGTATAGTAAACGCTATTAAAACTACACAATCTATTAGAGGTGTATTAAAATCTACAAAAGCAATGCTAAAACCTGATGATGTTAAAAAGATGCGTGATCAATTTGTTAAAGATTTTATTGATAGTAGCAATAAAAGTGGAATCGGTGGTTTAGATGCTACTACTGAATTTTCACCAGTTAAGATAGAGCCTACCACAGCAAACGAAAGTCAAATAAAGAGTATTGATAGTAAGATACTCTCTTATTTTGGTATAAATGATAATATTATTCAATCAAAGTATTCCGAAGATGAGTGGAATGCTTTTTATGAATCTGTTTTAGAGCCGATAGGTTTACAGATGAGCTTAGAATTTACGAATAAGATATTTACTCCAACAGAAAAACATTTTGGCAATCAAATAGTGTTTGAAAGTAATAGATTGCAATATGTGTCTAATAACACGAAGATCAACCTATTAAGATATGCAAATAATATTATGACTGTTAATGAATTAAGAGAAGTATTTAATCTTGCACCACGTGAAGATGGTGACGTAATAATGCAAGATTTAAATCATATAGATAGTACAATTGCTAACGATTATCAATTAGATAATACAAATGAGAATGGAGATGAAGAAGATGAAGGAAAAGGAAATTAGGAAAATAGATTTACAATTCAGAGCAGAAACAACCGAAGATGAAAAAATGGAAATAAAAGGATACGCAGTTGTGTTTAATAGTCCTGAGACTTATGGATATACTGAGTTGATTGAAGAACATGCCTTAGATGAAGCCGATATGTCAGACGTTGTATTAAGATACAATCATAATGATTCATTTATGGTACTAGCTAGAACTAGAAATAATAGTTTGAAACTAGAAAAAGATGAAAAAGGTTTATTCATGGATGCAACATTACAAGATGATATAACAGAACATAAAAATATATTTAACGCAGTTAAAAGTGGATTAATAGATAAACAATCATTTGCTTTTACTGTAGAAGAAGATGAATATGATTATGAAACTGATACAAGAACAATAACTAAGATAGGTAAGTTGTTTGATGTATCAGTAGTAGACCAACCGTTTTATAATGCTACTGATGTAAGTGTTGCAAGTAAAAATGATGATTTCTTAGAAAGAAGAAAAGAACTAAGAAAACAACATGAAGAAAAGAAAGCTTTAGAAGAAGCTAAACAAAGACTAATTAAAAAATTAGGTTAATACGATGAATGAAGAAGAACTGGAGAGTTCTTTTTTTGTTGGTGGAGACTGACATAGTCGTTTTAATAAAGGCTGGAGAGCCGTAATAGGAAAGATACCGCCTTAAAGGGTAACAGCTAGGAGGAGGTCAGAAAATGACAAGAAAGGAAGAAATCGAGGCTCGTAAAGTGGAAATTCGTGAAGAAGTTGAAGCTGCTGAGGATATAGAAAAAGTTGAAGAACTTGAAAAAGAAGTTGACGCTTTAAACGAAGAAGAAACTCAAATCGAAGACCAAGAAAAAACTGAAAAGGTAGCAGAAGAAATGGAAGAAAAAAAATCTGCTGTAAAAGAAATTGAAAGAGAGGAAAGAAAAATGGAAAACAAAAAAGAGTATAGGGATATATACCTATCAAATTTAATGGGAAAAGAACTAAATGACGAAGAAAGAAGTATTCTAGTTGCTGAAAATGGTGCTATCCCAACTGAAACTCAAAACACTATTTTTGAGAAAGTAGTAAAAAAAGCACCTATGCTAGATGAAATTACACTATTAAATGTAAAAGGAAATGTATCTTTCTATGTTGAAGGTACCAGAACTGATGGTGCAGACCATGCCGAAGGAGCAGATATTACTGAATCTGATGTACCATTAATCAGAGTTGATTTAGCAGGTACTGAAATTGTTAAATTAGCTACAATAAGTGACACAGTTAAAACTATGTCAATTCAAGCTTTTGAAGCATGGTTAACTGATATGTTAGCTGATTCAATCGCAAATGCTATTGAAGCTAAAATCTTTAATAAAATTGAAGCTGATGGAACTGCTGTTACTGGTTCAATAGATGCTGCTGGTATTAGAAGTTTAGTTGCTGGTTTACCTGCTGGTTATGAGGCTGGTGCTAAATTCTATGCTAATAAAAACCTATTCTATAATAGTATCTTAGGACTACAAGATCTATCTAAAAATGAATTAGTAACTCGTGAGGGTGGAAAATATTTCATTCTTGGATATGAAGTTGTAATAAGCGATAAAGCAACTAAAGTAACATTTGGTAACGCTAAAAAGTTTGTTGGTAATTTAGCAGAAGATATTAATATTCATTCTCAATATAATATCGGAAACAACACTTATTCTTATTCAGGTGTTGCTATCTATGATGGTAAAGTTGCTGACGCAACTGCATTCCAAGTACTAACGCCTGGTGTGTAGTTTAAATGAGAAAGGACGTTGACTATGCTTGATAAAATAAAAAAAATACAAGGTATAAATCATGATGAGTTTGATGAAACAATAAATGTGTGGATTCAAGCTGCTAAATTAGATTTAAAGAGTATCGGCATAGTCGATACTTTTATTAATGGTTCAGATAGTTTAATTCAAACTGCAATTATTACTTATGTACTAAGTTTTTTAGATGTTGCTAATGCTGAGTTGTATGCTAATTCTTATTCACTGCAAAAAGACGTGTTAAGACATACAACAGAGTATATAGAGGTTAATGATGGAATATAGTGAGATTATTTATTTAATCAGTCAAGTTAAAGAAGAAGATGAAATAGGAAATATTTTACCTTCTTCTGAAACTAGACAAAAGTGTTATGCTAAAAAGCAAAGTGTAAGGATTAATGAGTTCTATAATGCAGTTGGTGTGGGGTTATCTCCAAATTGTGAATTTGTTATAAAAAGGCTAAATTATCATGGTGAAGATATTCTCGAGTGGAATAATGAACGATATCAAGTAATTAGGACAATAGACCCTAAGAATAAATTTGATATTGTTTTAGTTTGCGAGAAAAGAATTGGTATAAATGGCCAGTAAAAACGATTTTAGTCAAGTTATTGATATTCTTAATGATTATTCTGTTGAAATACAGGAAGGAATAACAAACGAGGCTCAGAGAATAGCTAAGGAAGGTAAAGATAAACTTAAAGATAATTCACCTAAAAGGACGGGGAAATATGCTAAAGGTTGGACTGTTACCACCAAGAAGGGCTTTGGTTGGATAAAATGTGTAGTTCATAATAAAACAAGTTATAGACTAACACATTTGCTTGAAAGACCGCATTTAACTAGAAATGGTGGTTATACAAAGCCGAAGGTTCATATAAAACCAGTTGAAGAATCCATCATAAGAGAATTTGAAAACAATGTAAAAAACATTATTCAAAATGGAGGTTAATTATGAAACATAAAGATATTTATAATTTGTTGAAAACAACTAATATTCCTGTAGCATATAACAAATTTAAAGAAAAGAAAACACCACCATTTATGGCATATAGAGAACTTGCTCCAGAAACTTTTAAAGCCGATGGCAAAACATATTATAGACCATATAATTTTGAAATTGAATTAGTAACTGAAATAAAGGATGTAGAACTTGAAGAAACTATTGAGGAACTATTAACTGATAACGGTATCCCGTATGACAAAGACGAAGACGTATGGGATGACGACGAAAAAATATATCATATTTTTTATGAAATATAAAGGAGGTAAAAAGATATGAATAATAAAGTTAAATTTGGTTTAAGTAATGTTTATATAGCACCTATTACAACTTCATCAACTGAGGGTGTAACTTATGGAACTCCTTTTCATATTCCAGGTGCAGTAAATTTAACACTTGACCCTGAAGGTGAAGCTGCTGATTTTCATGCTGATAATATTAAATATTTTACTGATACTGCTAATCAAGGTTATAGTGGTTCATTAGAAATGGCATTAATCACAGATGAGTTCAGAACTAAAATTTTAGGTGAAACCACTGATACAAACGGCGCTATGTTTGAAAATAAAAATGACACTATAACTGATTTTGCTTTAGGTTTCCAAATTGACGGAGATAAACAAAATAGAAAATTCTGGTATTACAATGTGTCAGCAACTAGACCATCTACCAATTCTCAAACTGTTGAAAATTCTAAAGAGCCAGTTACTGACACTTTGAATATTACAGCAACACCTAGAATTTCTGATGGACAAGTTAGAACTTACTTAGAAGAAAGCAACGAAAACAAGACTGCATATGATAGTTTCTTTGAAAGTGTTTACGAAAAGGCACAATCAGTATAAAACTATAAAACTACTCATTATGAGTAGTAAAAAGACTACTCACATGGGTGCTACTCGTAAGAGTAGTTTTTTTAGTATTCATAGGAGGTGAAAGCATGGCAAGTATAAAAGGTATTAATATTGAAATTGGCGGTAATACAAGTAAATTAACAGAAGCGTTAAAAGACGTTGATAAGGTTATATCTTCAACAAACAGAGAATTAAGAGAAATGCAAAGAACAGCTAATTTTGATTCAAAAAGTTTAGGCGGTTTAAAAAGATGGTCACAACAGCAAGAAGTTTTAAAAACAAATATTTCAGCAACTAAAGAAAGACTTGATAAATTAAAAGATTCCCAAAAGCAAATGGGGAGTTATTCAAAATTAACTGATGAGCAAAAAGAAAAATTTAGAGCATTAAGTATTGAAATAGCAAAAGGCGAAAATGCTTTAAAAGCCATGAAAAAGCAATTGCAAATTTTACCTGGAATAAATTTAGACTCTTTAAAAAGTGGTTTAGCAAAAGTTGGAAACGTCGCTTTAGATGTATCTAAAAACATGTTAAAAGTATCGGCAGCTGCCGGCACTGCCTTAGCTGGTCTTGTTACTGCTGGGGTTAAATCTTATGCAGATTATGAACAAAATTTAGGCGGAGTTCAAACCATGTTTGGTGATAATGCCAATAAGGTTGTAGAAAATGCAAAACAGGCATATAAGACCGCTGGTGTATCAGCAAACGAATATATGCAAGGTGTTACTTCATTTAGTGCTAGTTTATTACAATCATTAGGTGGAGATACTGCTAAGGCGGCAGACGTAGCTGATATGGCATTTAGAGATATGTCAGATAATGCCAATAAGTTCGGTACAGATATGGGAAGCATTCAAAATGCTTACCAAGGTTTTGCAAAACAAAACTATACTATGCTTGATAACCTTAAATTAGGTTATGGTGGTACTAAAACTGAGATGGAAAGATTACTTAAGGATGCCGAAAAAATTACAGGTGTTAAATATGATATCAATAATTTAAGTGATGTATATAACGCTATACATGCAATTCAAGATAAAATGGGTGTTACAGGGACGACATTTGAAGAGGCAAAAGGAACTATAAGTGGTTCTATTAACTCAATGAAAGCCGCTTTTGATAACTTCTTAAATGGTAGTGGTAGTCCTGAAGCACTGGCTGAAACAATAACTGATGTGTTTACAAATGTTAGCGGTGCCATTACAAAACTTGCGCCAGGTATTTTAAATGGAGTAGTAGTTTTAATTCAAGAAGTAGTACCTCAAATAGGCCAAATGATAGTTGATACTTTACCACAGCTATTAGATTCTCTTACAAACATGATTGATAGTTTATTAGATATGATTACTTCAAATACAGATGGACTATCAAAAACAATAGGTGATTTAGTTACAAAAATTGTTTTATTTTTAACAGAAAACCTACCAAAAATAATTGAAGGTGCAGTAACACTTTTAATTGCTCTTGCACAAGGAATAGCTGAAAATCTAGATGTTATTATCCCTGCGATTGTTAAATGTATTGTAGTTATTGTTGAAACCTTAATAAAGAACGCTCCTAAAATGTTTGAGGCTGCTATTAAGTTAATTGGCGGTTTTATATCAGGAATTGGTTCGTGTTTAGGAAAAATTGGAGAGAAAATAGAAGAAATTAAAACCAGTATCAAAAATAAATTCAAAGAATTGGCTATTAAAGCTGTTTTATGGGGTGCAGATATGATCTTAGGCTTTGTAAGGGGTATCAAAGAAAAAATTGGCAAAATCGGTGATGCCGTTAAAGGCGTTGCTAATAAAATTAAAAATTTCTTACACTTTTCAAGACCGGATATGGGGCCTTTAAGAGATTATGAAACTTGGATGCCTGACATGATGAGGGGATTAGCTAGAGGCATGAATAAATCTAGTTATTTGCTAGAAAATGCGACCGATAATGTAGCTTCAAGAATTGCTGATAGGTTTTCATTTAATAGTTTATTAGGAAACACTAATAATGCTTTAAAAGCTTTAAATTATGGTGTTAATAATTCTTTAAATCCAATGATTAATCCAAATGCCAACAATTTAAGAAATCAAATAATTACCAACCAGTCAGGAAATCAAGTTAATGATAATAATCAAGGCAATTTTACAGCAATTATTAATAATAATTCAAAATATACAAGTCCAGCAGAAAACGTAAGGCTATTAAGACAAGAATATGAGTTGTATAGATTAAAACATGGAGGTAATAGATAATGGCATATTATTCAAATACTAAAAAAATTGTATGTGAAAATAGTTATGGTTATAAACTAGAGTTTGCTTATTCCGCTCCGTATTATCTAGACTCATATTCTGGTATTCATGAATATTCTGGTAGTGTAGCCACAATTAAAAGCGCTTTTGGTGTAGGTGTTTCTTATATTGGTACATCTGTTAATCAAAGGGCTATTAATTTAGTAGTTGCTTTTAGAGACGGAACTGATTTAGTAAATAGAAAACAACAATTGTTTAATGTTTTCCCTTTAAAAGATAATGGGACTTTATATTATTATGAAGCTAATATAGAAAGAAAAATTAATTATTATGTTGAAAACTTAAATTTGACTAGAAAAGGTAATTATGTATATGCATCAATTAATTTAATATGTCCAAGTCCTTATTTCATGGATTCTACTGAAACAATAGTAGTTTTAAATAACTGGGATAAACTACTTGAATTTCCTCTTGAGATAATTGAGGGTACAGGTATAGAGTTTGGTAGCAAAAACGATTCTACGACTATTGAAATTGTTAACAATTCACATATTGATTATGGTTTAACAATTGCGTTTGTTGCTAATGGTAACGTTGTAAACCCATCGTTGAAAAACACTTATACTAATGAAGAGATGAAATTAAACTATGAACTAGCAACTGGGGAACAAATTATAGTGACTACATATAACAACGATAAAACTATTGTACATATAGACTCGAACGGAAATGAAACAAATATAACTAATTCGCTTGTATTTGGTACTAAGTTCTTACAGGCTGGTAATGGTGTGAATAAGTTTGTACCAAATGCTGATGAAGGTTTATCAAATCTAGATTGTAGTATTAGTTATTACAACTATTATGAAGCAGTTTAGGATGGTGATTAGATGAAAGATAAACAAATAGACACTGGAATCATTGGCGGTGGTAAAGGCATTGCATATGTTAATGGCAAATACTATTTATTATCAGAAACACCTGCAAAAGTGTGCGTATCAGAAGATTTGGAAAATTGGACTGAATATGAATTAAACAGTAGCT
>ONXO01000029.1 GCA_900321795.1 uncultured Eubacteriales bacterium | reverse complement strand
TAGCCGACTTTGGTACATCAGTCCAGTCGGTAGAATATCCTCCATTATTACTTTCTATTTTATATTGAAGAAGTCCAGTTGATACGAATGTGTTTACCAAATCATCTATTACAATATTATAATTATAAACATCTGAAGTTAAGTTTTCTATAGTGAAATTTTTGCTTATTTGCCAGCCTGGTTCTATACTTTCGTTACTTATTGTTTGTGTATCAGTAAAGATTATTCTTAAATCTTTTGCTTGAACCAATATTGGTTTACCTGTTCCTATTATTCTAACTGTAAAAAAAGCATATGTTACTCCTATAAGTAACACTAAAAAACTGGTTATACTAATTATTAAATATCTTCTTTTCATATTATACCTTCTTTCTTCAAGATTAAAGATATTTTACCTATTATCAAGATAATTTTATCAAAAAAGATTGAGATTAGTCAATCTTTTTAATATAAAATGTTGTTGTTTTCATCAAACTTTACATCTAAGAATTTTTTTGCTGATAGATAATCACACAGATGTACAAATCTTTGATATTTAGTTTTAGGTTTTTCTAAGATTTCATTTCCATTATAGTCTTTGGTCCATTGCCCCATATGGGTTTCTATTGATGAGCAAACTAAGTTTACCTCTTCTTCAGTTAGATTAGTATTGTTGGCATTGTCTCTTACTAGTTTAGATGCTAAAAGCGGATGGTCAAATCTCGTATATGTTTCATTATCCCCTCTTTTTACCGAATCGTGAAGCATAATTGCAAGTATCATTAAGTCTTTTTCATCATTTGTATAAAAGTCTCCGAATGTTTCAGTAGATAATATTTCGTACGCTATTCTAACAGCAGCCTTGGTGTGCCTTAGTAGTCCTCCATCTCCCTGTGAAAAATCCGGATGATATTTACCTGTGGAAGAAGCCGGTTCATGAAAAAAGTAATCAGGTACTTTTTCAATTAATAATTTAGCACTTTCTTTTATTCTATCATTTTTTATATAAGTTAGCTCTTTGTTAAATGCATCAGCTTTGGTTATGGTTTTAGAATCCACGTCCACCACCGCCGCCTCCACCGAAGCCACCTCCACCAGAGAATCCTCCTCCAAATCCTCCACCAGAAGAATGAGAACTCTGTGCCATTTGTGCTTGACTCAGTTTACTATGAGCTGTGGTAACCGAATTATTTACCGTTCTGTTTATACTACTATTTATATTATTCCAAAGCATATAATCATGAAAGAAGTCGCCGTTATTATAACCATTAGAGCTCATAGTATCAAACTTCACTTTCATGGTCTTACTTACTTTATCTGCAATCCCAAATATAGATGCATATACTAAATATCTTTCCCATAATGCTATTTCAGGAAGTTCTTTTTCATCAAATCTTCCAAAGTCTTCTAAGAATTTTTTAAATGCTTTCCATTTAGCATAGTGAGTAGCCCCTTTAGTACTTCTTTTAGTGAATATTGCTAGATATAAAGCGAAAGCTGCACTAAATACAATAGTTAAAATTGTCAAAATATTAAATATTCCATAGTGAATGTGTAATCCAAATAGTAAGAATCCTAAAACACAATACAAGAAGAAAGGAACTTTTTTAGATGTGTTATTTTCATAAAAATTTTCTTTTATTGCATCATCTTTAACTAAATATTGCCATTCATTATAAGAGTTTAAAAATGGTGAAGTAGTTCCTGTTATTCTAGAAGCGTATTTCTTTATATCTTTAAGTGTCACTTCATTTCCATTACCTGCTTCATTAAATATAATAGTCATTAGATTTTTTTCTGCTACAGTAGTGTTATCTGTATTAACTTTAATAAACTTATAGTCCTTCTTTTTACCATCATCTATTTCTTCTACTGTAATATTCTTTTTATATATTAAGTTAAGTATTGATGTAGTAAATGCTTTTTCAGTAATTCTTTTATCAAATAAATATTCAATTACAGTTACATCATAATCATCAATAAAATCTCTATTATATTCTAAATTAAAGTCACTTTTGTATTCTTTATCATATTTCATATATACATAAACTATTAAAACAGCCGTTAAGGCCAAATATATTCCTGTAACAATATATGTTCCAGTAACTCTAATTCGAGCCGTTTCTCTTAATTTATTTGCACTGTCAGCTTTTGCCTGTTCAACAGCTAATATTTTATCTAAAGCATCTATGTTAGTATATTTCGTAAGTCCTTCGAAATTTACTTTTATTAGATCTTTTGGAAAAACCATTCTCATATCTACAGGTGTATTATTATCTAAGTCAGAAATCTTTAAGTATCCTCCTGCATATTTTAAGTTTTCTCCTTCTCCATCACTTAATAAATAAACTTCTCCATTAAGTGGTCCATGTGCCCACACACGAACTTGCTCGGAAGTATAATTAGGTAGTAATAATCTTAAACTATAGTTCTTTATTTTATCATCAAAACTATTTCCTATAAAATTATAATATAATTCAGCTACATCATTATGTAAAACAACGACATTTCCAACTAAATATTCTATATAAAAATAAGTTGTTCCATTTTCTTTTTCATTGAACATTGTTATACTCGCTTGATTAGATGCATAATTAACATTATAGCATCCTTTGCTTCCCTTGTAGCAACTATCTGATAATTCAAAATATGAAATGTCTTCATTAAAAGCATCAAATGTCAAATTACCTTTCCAAGATATTTGTCCAACTTCAATATCAAATATTCCATTGCCGTTATATATACTACTTCCTTCAAAATCACTATCTTTTCCTGTAAACTGTTGTACATTGCTATTTTTAAATAAAATATCTCTAATATAGCCATTATATGTTCCATCTACCCTAATTATTTCTTTAACTTTTAAATTGCCAGAAACATCAACGTTTGCGTCTACAATATAATCTTTAATTGTATAATTTACTTCACTACTATTAACTGCTTTAAGTGGTAAAGTAAATATAAATAAAGCAAGTATTGTTATTAGTATTTTTTTCATAAATTCCTCCTGTTAAAAAAAAGCTTACAGAAGTAAGCTATTAAAACTGTACCTTTGGAGCATTTTTAGCTTCAGCTTCAGCTTCAAAGAAAGCTTCTTTCTTGAATCCAAACATTTTAGCAACAATGTTTGAAGGGAAAAGCTCTACTTTATTATTTAAAGATAATACTGTATCATTATAGAACTGTCTAGCAGTAGCCACTTTATTTTCAGTATCTTTAAGTTCATTTTGAAGATTCAAGAAATTTGTATCAGCTTTAAGTTCAGGATAACTTTCACTAAGTGCAAATAATTGTCTAACAGCACCAGTAAGTTGATTAGATGCCTCCATCTCTTGTTCAGGAGTTTGAGCAACAGTAAACTTATTTCTAGCTTCAATTACGCCTTTCAAAGTTTCACTCTCATGTTTTGCATACCCTTTTACAGTTTCTACTATATTAGGTATTAAATCAAATCTTCTTTTTAATTGAACTTCAATTTGTGCCCATTGATCTCTAACTCTATTTCTTAATTTTACTAATGTATTATATGTGCTAATTAAGTATAGAATTATTAAAACAATTAATGCAATCAAAATAATCCATCCTATTTTCATAAATATACCATCCTTTCGTAAATATATTATATCATAATTATATGAATATTTAAAGAAAAAGTATGCGTTTTTACATACTTTTTAATCTTGCATTAAACTTCTTAGTTACATTATCTATTGCTTTATTAAACTCTTGCATTACTTCTTCATCAGTAAGAGTCTTATTTTCATCTACATATATTAATGTAAACGTTATGCTTTTTTCAAAGGGCATTTTAAATTCATCATAAGCAATTACTTCCACCAAGTTTTTGTTACCCTTCTTTATTTCTTTAATTATGTCTTTAGAAGAAGTTTCATTACTTACTATGAAAGATACATCTTTTTTTATACTAGGATATTTGGGTACATCTTTAGCTTTGATTTTGCCAGAGTTAATGCTTCTTAATTTATTTAAATTTATTTCACATAC
>ONXO01000049.1 GCA_900321795.1 uncultured Eubacteriales bacterium | reverse complement strand
TAACATGTGGTTTTGAACGATCAAATTTTTCTCTTGCCATTTTAAAAATCTCCTCTCTTTTCTTACATACAATCTTATTTTATCTTAAGAGCTAGACTTTTGCAAGCCTAAACTCTTAAAATTTACATTATTTTACTTATTGAGCACCGTTTCTCTTGATTATTTCATCAGATATTGACTTAGGTGCTTCTTCATAATGGTCAAATACCATTACATATGTACCTCTTCCTTGAGTATTTGAACGAAGTACCGTCATGTATCCGAACATTTCTGCAAGTGGTACCATAGCAGATATTTGAAGATCCTTACCTCTTGATTCATTTCCAAGTGGTCTACCTCTTCTACTAGTTAAGTCTCCCATAACAGTTCCCATGAATTCTTCAGGAACTACTACATCTACTTTCATTATTGGCTCTAGAATAACTGGTTTACATCTATTCTTAGCTTCTTTTAAAGCCATAGAAGCTGCAATTTTAAATGCCATTTCATTTGAGTCTACATCGTGGTATGAACCATCAAATAATGTACATTTAACATCTATCATTGGATAACCTGCAAGTACTCCTCCAGCTAAAGCTTCTTGAAGTCCTTTATCTACTACACCGATGTATTCACGAGGAACTACACCACCAACGATTTCATCAACGAATTCATATCCTTTATCTTTATTAGGTTCAAATTTAACCCATACATGTCCGTATTGTCCACGTCCACCACTTTGTTTAATATATTTACCTTCACATTCACCAGTTTGTGTAAGAGTTTCTCTATAAGCAACTTGTGGTTTACCTGTGTTACATTCAACATCAAACTCTCTTCTCATTCTATCAACTAGAACGTCCAAGTGAAGTTCACCCATACCAGCTATGATAGTTTGACCAGTTTCATGATCAGTACTAGCTCTAAATGATGGGTCTTCTTTAGCAAGCTTTTGAAGTGCTAAAGCCATTTTCTCTTGGTCAGCTTTTGATTTAGGTTCAATTGCAAGCTCAATTACAGGTTCAGGGAAAGTCATCTTTTCTAGAATAACTTGATGTTTTTCGTCACAAAGAGTGTCTCCTGTAGTAGTATCTTTAAGTCCTACTGCTGCAGCAATTTCTCCAGCATAAACTTCTGTAATTTCTTTTCTTTGGTTAGCATGCATTTGAAGTATTCTTCCGATTCTCTCTTTAGTTCCTTTAGTAGAGTTATATACATAACTTCCACTTGTTAAAGTACCAGAATATACACGGAAGAATGTTAAGTTTCCTACGAATGGATCATTCATAACTTTGAAAGCAAGTGCAGCAAATGGTTCATTATCAGCTGTTTTTCTTTCAATAGGATTATCATTCATATCAATTCCCTTAACATGAGCAATATCTGTTGGAGCTGGTAAATAATCTAGAACTGCATCTAGTGCAAGCTTAACACCCTTGTTTCCAAGTGCTGTTCCGCATAGTACAGGGTAAAATTCTCCAGCAAGAACTCCTTTTCTTATAGCAGATTTAATTTCTTCTACAGTAAGTTCATTGCCTTCTAGATATTTTTCCATTAAAGCATCATCAAACATAGCAGCTATTTCAATAAGCTCAGCTCTTTTTTCCTCAGCTTTGTCTCTTAACTCAGCAGGTATTTCTATTTCAGTAGCATTTTCATGTTGTTCGCCATCATAATGATAAGCTTTCATTGTTACTAAATCTATAATACCATTAAAGTTATCTTCTGCTCCGATTGGCCATTCAATTGGAGCTGACTTTTCGCTTAGTCTATCTTTAATTGTTTGTAAGCTATATTCAAAGTTTGCTCCCATTTTATCCATTTTATTAGCAAATACCATTCTAGGAACTTTCCATTCATTAGCTTGTCTCCAAACTTGTTCAGTTTGTGTTTCAACACCAGCTTGAGCATCTATAAGTGCGATTGCACCGTCTAGTACTCTTAGTGAACGAGATACTTCAATTGTGAAGTCTACGTGTCCTGGTGTATCTATTATATTAAGTCTATAACCTTTCCAGTGAGCTGTTGTTGCTGCACTAGTAATTGTTATACCTCTTTCTTTTTCTTGTTCCATCCAGTCCATTTGTGACTCACCATCGTGTGTTTCACCTATTTTATGAGTTTTACCTGTATGGAAAAGAACACGTTCAGTAAATGTTGTCTTACCAGCATCTATGTGAGCCATGATACCGATATTTCTTATCTTATCTAAAGATACATCACGTGCCATAAATTATTCTCCTTCCTTCTCTTAATTTACCATCTATAGTGAGCATAAGCTTTATTAGCTTCAGCCATTTTGTGAGTGTCTTCACGTTTTTTAACTGCTCCACCAGTTCCGTTAGCAGCATCTATAATTTCGTTAGCTAAATTTTCAGCCATACCTTTACCACTTCTACTCTTAGCATATTGTACTAACCAACGAAGTGTTAAAGCTTGTTGTCTTTCTTCTCTAACTTCAACTGGTACTTGATAGTTACCTCCACCTATTCTTCTACTTCTAATTTCTAGAGCAGGTTTAATATTTTCGTATGCTTCATTAAACACTTCCATAGGATCTTTACCAGTCTTTTCTTTTACTATATTGAATGCATCATAAAGTATTGTTTGTGCAGTACCTTTTTTACCACCTATCATTATTCTGTTTATTAACTTAGTAACAATTTTACTGTTATAAATAGGATCTGCTAATACTTCTCTTTTTGGTGCTTGTCTTTTACGCATCTTTACTTACTCCTTTCTATTTATTTATTTTTTGGTCTTTTTGTTCCGTATTTACTTCTACCTTGTCTTCTAGCATCTATACCAGCTGTATCAAGTGTACCACGAACGATATGATATCTAACTCCGATAAGGTCTTTAACACGTCCTCCACGGATAAGTACAACACTGTGTTCTTGAAGATTATGTCCTTCTCCTGGAATGTAGCATGTTACTTCGTATCCATTAGATAGTCTAACTCTTGCATACTTTCTTAATGCTGAGTTTGGCTTCTTAGGTGTCTTAGTACCAACACGAGTACATACTCCACGTTTTTGAGGTGACATATTGTTAGTTCTCTTTTTGTCTTTTGAGTTATATCCAATATTTAATACTGGGCTTTTACTCTTTCTAGTTTTGTCACTTCTCCCTTTTCTTACTAATTGGTTAATAGTAGTCATTTTAACTCCTTTCTTGTGCACACTTCCTGGTGTGTCATATTTCTTATTTTTTTAGATTTTCCTTGCAAGAAAATCATAACATTGATAATATATCACTAATTTACTTTAATGTCAAACAAAAAGTTCACATTTAATGTAAACTTTCTATATATTCTACTCTATTTTTTTAATTTTAGTACATTTTCCTTCTCTAAAAACTCGTCCTTAAAAAAGTTTAATGTAGAATAAAGAATTGAAGCTTTAGAATCTCTCAAATAATATATGACTCTTTCAACTTTACCTTCTTTATTAATTTGGAAAAAAGGTTTGTTTTTATATTTTAAACATGTAGTCATTGATTTAGAAATACTATGTTTTTGCATATAACTCATTATATATATCAATTGGTAAAACATTTTTCCATTAAATGAATCATTACTACAAGATATTTTATTTTTTAGTCCTTTTATATGACTTTTTCCATCATATAAATCATATTTAACATCAATAGTATCTAAAATGAAATATTTTTTTTCATCCAAAGACAAATCATCAAAACTAGTACAAGCCTCTATCGAATCTAATATCTCCATTATTTATTCCTTCTTATTAATCTGTTTATATATTTATTTTCTAAAAATCTATCTTCATAGAAGTTTAACAAAGATATAATTAAATTAAAATCCTTTACCCTAGAGCTTAATTCTATAGACTTTAATTCTCCATTATAAGTATATGAAAATATAGGCGTAGTTGTTAATCTATATGTAATAAATGAAGGATATATTTGATTTTGAATTTTAAAACTAGAATTAACTATCTCAACATTTTTTAATTGCATACTTTCAATTATTTCAATAAATACTTTATTTAATCTTTTTAAATAATTATTATCTTCTCCATATTCATTAAACTGATAAAGTAAATCTTTTAATGATGATTCTTGTTTAACAATCATTCCGTTATTAAACATTCTAGTAATTAAATCTTTTTTCATTGCATCTAAAACCAATTGTTTCTGCTCTTTTAACTCTAAATTAAGAAACTCTTCATTATTCTTAAGTTCATTTAAATTTTTCATTACAAACCTCCCTTTGAATTTGTTTTGTATTATATCATACAAAAACAAAAAAAGCTACATTTTTTTAAAAAAATGTTCTTTTTTTTATACTATTTATATCTATTAAAAATTGTTTTCTTTATTTCTGAATATTCTAATTCATTTATCAATTCATTATCAATCACTTTTTTTGGATTATCATGCAATAGTTCATTCGCATTTTCCAAAGTATCATTTAAAGTTTTCATCTTCTCATATAAATCATCTGACAAATGATGTGTATCCGTCGCTATAAATGAGGCCATGTTATGTTTTAAAATTAGTTTAGCCGTCTTTTTTGCATTGGTTCCATATTGGCCAAAGAATGATCCTACATCTAGCTGAAGAAGAGCGCCATGTTTTACTAATTCATTTAATAATAATGGATTGTTTTGTATAAAAGAATACCTTTCAGGATGCGCTATTACAGGAATTATTTTATTACTTCTTAAATTAAATAATAAATCATAAATACCTTGATAAAAATTATTCATTGAAAATTCAAATAGTAAATATCTGCTATTATTTAAAGTAGTAAATTTATTGTTCTTTAATAGTTCTAATAAATTATATTCAATAAATACTTCATTTCCTAAATATAAATTTATATTTATATTCTCTTTAAATGCTTCATTTTTAAGATTATTTAATTTATTCTGTAATACTTCAACTTCAACTTGATAATTAGTACCATTTACAAAGTGAGGAGTAATTATTATATCAGTTATTCCTTGTTCTTTTGCTTTTTTCAAAATGCCTATGCTTTCTTCAATTGATTTAGATCCATCATCTACACCAAATAATATATGATTATGTATATCTATCATTCGTTATAATACCTATTATAATAATTATTATATTTGTTTTTATTATTAGGCATTTTATTTACCACAACTCCAGCTATTTTATTTCTGAATTTATCTAATGATTTTATCGCATTTTTTAATAATTCAATTGGAGTTTGTTTATAGCTACTAACAATAACAATTTTATCTACTAAATCTGCCATGACTAAAGAGTCAGTTAAATCAAGCATAGGAATTCCATCATAAATAACTAAATCATATTTTTCTTCTAATAATTTAGTTAATTTTTTATTTTTTTCTGATGCAAGTAATTCAGTTGGATTTGGTGGAACAATCCCCATAGTTAATACTGATAAATTATCATATTCTGTCTTTTGTATATAACTATTTGTCTTCTTATTAATATCATCTAATAATAAGTTTGACAATCCCTTTTCATTTGGTAAATTGAATATTGTGTGTATTCTTCCACATCTCATATCACAATCTACAAGCAATATTTTTAAACCACTTTGTGCAAAAGATAAAGCTAAATTTGAACTTATAAAGCTTTTTCCTTCTCCTGATACAGATGAAGTTATTAAAATGCTCTTAATCGGTTCATCTACTGAGGAAAACTGAAGATTAGTTCTTATGGTTTTAATAGCTTCAGATACTGAAGATTTTGGATGAGTTAAAATCATTAATTCTTCCTTCATTACTTATTCCCCACTTTCTTAGACTTTTTCTTTTTATTACTATTTACAATAGGTACTCTTCCTAATACTACAATTCCTGTTTTCTCTTCAACTTCTTCAGGAGACTTGATTGTAGTATCAAAATAGAACATTACAAATATTACTGCACACGATAATACTATTCCTAAAACAACCGCTATTACACTTTGCTTAAATATATTAACATTATAAGGTTTAGTCTGCTCTTCTGCATAATCTATAATACTAATGTTTTGAATATTATATATTTTTACAATCTCTTCTGAAAAAACATCAGCAATTTCATTAGCAATCTTTTGAGCCAATTCACTATTATCACTGCTTACAGATATTTTTAATAATTCTGTATCTTCTTTATTTGAAACACTTACTTTCTTGCTTAAAGATTCACTGTCAACATTTAATTCTAAATTCTTAATAACCTTACTAAGCACTCTCTTGCTTTTAATTATTTCTCCATAAGTAGATACTAGTTTCTGGTTAATATTAATATCATTTGTTGTAATTGCACCCACTTCGCCGCTTTCATTAGCGCTTCTTGTTAATACTAAAGTTGCCTCTGATTTATACATTGGCTTTTGAACCCAAAGTAAATAGACATTGCTAATTATTACAGCAACAGCCACGAATACCACTAATAATGCTATTTTGCTTATGAAATAATTCCACAAGTCTTTTAAATCGATTTCTTCCATATTACTTCTCCCTTTTTCGTTTTTCTATTATATAATATAAAACTTTATAATGCAAGAAAAACTATATTCTTCATCTTTCTTATTCTATTATAAATCATTTAAAAATATTTCTAAATATTTTTATAATTGTTTACATGATTTTTACCTATATTAATAGCAAAGGCTCTTGTTAATCAAGAGCCTTATATTACTTTTCAACTGTTCTTGTTTTACCAGTTTTTACCCAATCTTTTAGAGATTCTTCACTACTCCATTTATAAGTATATGTAGTTGTTGTTTTACTTGTTGATGTTGCTTTATAAGATTCTTTCAACTTACTAACAACACAATTTTTATCTTTTAAATCTCCGCCATTAGGACAACTGTATGAAGTTGTTGTACCTTTTTTAAGAGCATTATATGTTGTAGTTACTGTATGAGAACATGTATTTCCATTTCTTGTATCATTATTACTATCGCAAATTGTATAATATCCACCACCAACTTTTTGTGGAGCATATTTGCTTTCAACTGTTGTAGTCTTGTAAGTTGTATTACCAGCAATTACACACATATTATCTACTAAACTTCCACCATCTTTACATTCAAGCTTTTCTTCTACACATTGATTCTTAGAATTAAGTGTACCTTTTGAGCATGAATATGTTGTTTTAGTTACTTCACATTTCTTTGTGCTAGAATTATATGTACCAGTTGTACATGTAGGTTTAGAAGTTGTTACTGGACATACATATTTACCATCTTTAAGAATTGCTGTAGCACCATCACTACATGAATATGTTGTTACATTTCTTGTTCTAGTACAATCGTAATAATATGCTCTAGTTGTTTTACATGTTGAACAATTATCTTTAGATACGAAATCATATTTACATGAGTATCCATCTGGTTTAGTAGTATAATATCCTGATTTATATTCTGTTTTACTAGTTGTAGTTTCTTTTGCTGAAACATAAGTGGTTTCTTTTACATATGTAGGATTAATAGAACTTACTACTGATGTTTTAGGAGTAGCATTTCCTAATACTACAAGTGTTTTAGTAGGCTCATACTTTGTACTAGGAGCAGTTACTGGAACTAGTACTGATGTTGTTTTTATACAAGTATCACCTACAAGTTTATCACTTCCTTCACACTTTGAAGCTGCTGGTAAATAACCTGTTTTTGCCTCATAGGTTGTAGTTTCAGTATGAGTACATGTGTTTCCTGATAATGTATCTTTACCATTACAATAAGCTTCTCCACCTGTTGTTTTTTCAGTAGCCTTATAAGTTGTACTTTCATAAATATAGCACATACCATCTTTTAAAGTACCACCTTTAGGACAACTTAATACATTACTTGTTTTAGTTACAGGTTGTTTATATTCATATTCAATTGCTACTTCACTTTTGTTGCAATCTTCACAATAATCGTGACAACCTAAAGTTTTCTTTAATGTATTTTTTTCACTTGGACATACTAGATTTACTGTCATAGTATAATCTTTTTCATTTTTAGTTATTTGTACATAAGATGCTTTTGTATCACATTCTTTACCGTCTTTATCAACAAATGGTAATATGATATTTTTATCTATCATTTCGCCTAAAGTCATTTCTACTGAATCACCTACATTTTTAGGTAATTTATCATTAGTATAATAACTTTCTGCAGCATCTTGCATATAACTTATGTTTTCTCTAAATACGTTACTATAGAAAGGTGTCATATTTGGAACCTTAGGAAATAACCATATTATTAGAAGTATGAATGCTATTACAAATATTACTTTGATTAATATATTTAACCAATTTATTCCTGATTTTCTTTCACTATACATAACCTTTACCCCCTTAATTTAATTTTAAAGACTTTACATCTTTATTATTTAAAGCTTCTTCTTGAGCTGATACCATTAATGAAGATATTAAATCTATTTCACTATCTTCACATTCACCATATAATGAATCCATTACATAGTCTATATCAAATTCTTTATCATCTATTACAGCTACTATTCTGCCATTAGTATCTGCAGCTGCTCTTGTCGCGAACATCGCAAACAAATTAACGAGTTTACCAAAGTTTCCTTCTACTGTGTGAAGGTCTTGTGCTCCACCTAAACTATAAGCACTTCTTGCAAGTAATTCAGCAAGTTTTTTAGTTTTTTCATTAACTTCATCAGTTCCGATAGATTTAAATATTTCTTTTCTAACTTCAAAACTTTCTTGTGCAAGTTTTTGACCTCTTGATCCATCAACAAATAGTTTACTATAATCAAATAAGTCTCTCTCGGCATTAATTTCTTTAGATTCACTATCTATAGCCACTAAATTATCGCTTACCTTTAAGCCTTGTTCAGCATTTAATATATTTAAGAATAAATGAAGCATGTCTTCACATTCTTGTTCAGTAGCATTTGCAACTACTCCACCATTTATCCAGTTAATCATATTAATAACATCTTCTGTATCAATTTTATAATCTGGAATGCTTGTCTTGATTTCATCTAATACTTCTTGTGCTCTTGCTTCTATTTGAGCTGAATCTGTAATATCAGTAAAAGTTCTATTATCAACCACATTTACTGTATTGTCACTTGAATCATAGTTTACAACATTTTTATTAGCATTATCATCAATTTGCTTATCATCTTTGCTTTCTTTACTCTTATCAAGATTTTTCCATGCTTTTATAGTAAAATAAGCATTAACAGAAGTTAAACCTAATGCTGCTACTATTGCTGCAGCAATTAGAGCTTTTTTTCCTTTACTATTTTTTTTCTTTGTAGTTGTCTTTTCTACTCTGTCAGTAACTTCTTCATCTTTAACTTCATCGTTTTTTTCTTCAACTTTTGTTGTTAAAATATCAGAGTACTTTTCAGCTAATTCTTCTTCTACAATTTCTTTCTCAAGCTTTAAGTCTTCAAGTTTTTCAGAAGCTAACTCTTTTGCCAACTTATCTCTTGATTTTGCGATTTTGCCTGTTAATACAGTGATTTTAGTTTCTAATTCTTCAAGTCCTTTAACATCTTCTTCTACTTCACTAATTTCATTGTTTAAAGCAGAGTATTCTTTTCTGATAGCTTTAAGTCTTGAATTATCACCAAATTCTGGAGTACGCTTTAAATCTGTAAGTTCTTTAGCCTCAAGTTCTAAATTTTCAAGAGTCTTTTTACTTTCAGAAACGTAAGTTTTTAATTCATCCATTAATTTCATATTTCATTCCCCCTTTAATGAATAACGTCTAATATTCTACAATATTTTTTTATCATAGTCAAGACTGTTATTTTGAATTAAAAAATCTTCCCAATAAGGAAAGATGATTTTAACCTTTTGTACTAACCTATCCCCCATTAGTGATTACATTGTACCATATAAAGTATCGTTTGTCAACACTTTTGTATTAAATTTATTACATTTTTATTTTAGGGCTTCAGAAATAGGTTTTATAGCCAGTTTTTTACCATTTATATAATTAATAGCACTCGATATTTCTTCTAATGTGTTTTTATTTTCTTTATATATAATAAATGATCCTTTTTCTAAATTCTTTTTAGTATTTAGAAGTATGTCCTTATTATAATAATATGAGGTTTTAAGCTTAAGCACTTTCTCTTTTTCACAAAAAGATATATCTCCTTCACTTATACTCATACATACTACTTTAGCATTTTTATTCATTTCTTTAAGTTCTTTTTTATATAATCTATAGTCATCTACTCCAGTACCATTATATACTATTTCATATCCTTTATTATATAAGGATAGAAAATACTCTTTGTTTTCACTTAATGTTTTACCATTAGTTATTATGTTTGCTAAAGTGTTTTTTTCTTCTAAAACTTTTTCTATATCATTAAAATAATCTAAAGAATCTATTTTTATAAACAAGCTTACTAAATTTTTAGATGGATTAGCATTTATTATATAACCTGAAATAGCTGTTTCTAAAGACACTTTACATGTTACTTCATTAAACACTAAAAGGCTTTCATCAAAGCTTTTACCTTGCATGTTTGAGTATGATTCTATAGTATTTACTTCCCTGCCACTTCTACCTAAGACTATCCCATCGTTTGTGATATATCCTTCTTTGCAAGGAGTATTTTCTTTTTCTTTATATTCATTTATTGATACCATGACGGGATCTTTACTATTCATCATATTAGTTACTTTATCTGTATAGTAAAAACTAAATAAAGCAAAAGCTAAAAGTCCTATATATTCAAAGTATTTTTTCAAATAGACCACCTAAAAAAGTATACGTTTTAAGTATACTTTTTATTAATTATTTATAAAAGCAATTTCAAAATATATTATCTTATTACTTCTTTTCCGCCCATATATGGTCTTAGAGCTTCAGGCACTTTTATACTTCCATCTTCTTGGTAATTATTTTCTATTAATGCAATTAGTCCTCTAGGAGTTGCTAAAACAGTATTATTAAGTGTAGTTACATATTTAGTTCCACTTTCACCTTTACTTCTTATAGAAAGACGTCTTGCCTGTGCATCACCTAATATTGAGCAAGAACCAACTTCAAAGTATTTTTGCTGCCTTGGACTCCAAGCTTCTACATCACAAGACTTTTGCTTTAAATCAGCTAAATCTCCTGAACAGCATTCAAGTGTTCTAACAGGTATGTCTAAGCTTCTAAAGAACTCAACTGTGTATTGCCACATTTTGTTATACCAGTCCATTCCTTCTTTTTCATCACATAGTACAACCATTTCTTGTTTTTCAAATTGATGAACTCTGTATATTCCTCTTTCTTCAATTCCATGAGATCCCACTTCTTTTCTAAAGCAAGGAGAGTATGAAGTTAGTGTAAGTGGTAATGATTTTTCATCAATTATTTGTCCTTTAAACTTACCTATCATTGAATGTTCGCTTGTTCCTATAAGATATAAATCTTCATTTTCTATCTTATACATCATCGCATCCATCTCTTCAAAAGACATAACTCCATTTACTACATCTGCTCTAATCATAAATGGTGGTATACAATAAGTAAATCCTTTATCTATCATAAAGTCTCTTGCATAGCTTAACATTGCAGAATGAAGTCTAGCAGCATCTCCCATTAAATAATAGAAGCCATTACCGCTTGTTCTTCCAGCACTTTCTTTATCTAAGCCATTTATCTTCTCCAAGATATCAGCATGGTATGGAATTTCATAAGAAGGCACAACCGGGTCTCCAAACTTTTCGTTTTCAACGTTTTCACTGTCATCTTTCCCAATAGGAACACTTTCATCTATTATATTAGGTATCTTATACATTAACTCTCTAATTTGTGGTTCTAATGCTTCTTCTACCTTTTCAAGTTCTTCTATTTTAGAAGACATTTGTCCAATTCTTTCTTTAACACTTTCAGCTTCTTCCTTCTTGCCTTCTCTCATTAAAGAACCGATTTCACTAGATAATTTATTCTTTTCACTTCTTAAATCATCAGCTTCCTTTTTAGCCTCTCTAAACTTAATGTCTAAGTCATATACTTCATCCACTATTAAAAGACGATCTTCCTTAAACTTCTTTCTTATGTTTTCTTTAACTAATTCTCTATTAGTTCTTATTAGATTAATATCTATCATTTTCTCATTCCCTCCTTTAAAATAAAAAGATGGCTACCAAAGGAGTCTAAAATAGACGGTACCATCCCAATATTTTCTCTTACTAATAACGGTAGTTAACCGGAAGTGATTGGCTTCACTAAAGGATAGATTCATCAAGTTTTATTACTAACTTACACCAAACGTTAGCTCTCTATAAATAAAAGCATTAATTACTATTTCCTTTTTTGCTTTACATATAATATTATAAACTTTTTATTTTAATATTTCAATTAAAAATTCAAATATTTAGTAACAATAAATATCATATAAACATTAACAAGATAAGGTAGTTCGTATCTAGCTCCTTCCATAGCAGAAACCAGTAAATCGGATATACAAACTATCCATCCCTCTTTACTTTGAGGCTTATTGTAATTTTTAGCCTCTTGTTTATCTATAAATGGTATAATTTTTTTCATAACTGCATGATGATACATATGCGTTTCAATAGCACTTTGTTCTGCAAGTGTTATATCAAAATATTTCTTAGCATTTTCACTTGCAGTAAATGGGTGAACTAGAAAATCATTATCTTTAGATGCTGTCCTTTCGCCATAAAAGAAATCATGTAAAAGTCCAGAAACTGTTGCCGTTTGTGCATCTGCTTTAAATAATTTAGACATAATAAAACTACATTTACTAACTCTTATTAAATGTCCATATTTAGTTGAACCATGATGTGTATCATTTTCAGTTTTCTTAAACTCTTCACTTTCAACTATATCTTTAACTAATTTTATATATTCATTTTTATATTTATTTATCATAATTTATAATCATCCTCTTAAAAGACTACTTCATTATAATACATTTTTATATAAAATGCAAATAAGAACTACTAATTTAAGTAGTTCTCGCTTACTTCATTATCTATAACTTCATCTATTTCTTTATCAGTCAATTCTTCATCTATATTATCAAAGCCCGCGTTTACATTATCTAATACTTCAATTTTTACTTTAGTATCACCTATTATTTCAATTCCTAGTTCTTTTTCTATTTCATAAGTCACTTTATTGCCATTTACATTTACATCTATTACAGTAGGTGTTTTTAAAGCTGTTAAAAGAATTTCACTATCATCAGATAAATTAGAATCTTCCAACATATGAACTTTTACTTTTTCACTATAGCCTACATTTCTTGCTTCAACTGCAGTTTTAGTATTATTATCAAATGAATACCATACATTTACATCAAAGCTTCCATCTATTCTTACTTCTGAATTTTCACTTTTACCATTCATCGTATGATTTATAACCCAGCATCCTAATATAGTATCAACTGTATCATTTGCTATAAGTTCATATTTATCTCTAAAAGTTTTTTTACCCTTTCCAATAACAGCTTTAGTAACTATTTCTTTATACATAACTTCACCCATTAATAGTATATGTTATTAGCCTAGGAAAGTTACACTATTGTAAGCACTGATTTACACTTTTACTAATTTTTGACTTTTAGACAATAATAAAAGGAAAAATGCAAAACTTGTATTTGCATTTATTAAGTTTCAACGATTCTATATGGACTATCTACAGTTCCGTTACCTGATGCCCACAATGTATCAGAAGTTAAAGATAATACTGGACGTACGCCAAAAGTATTTGTAGAATAGCGTCCACTAAGATACCCAGGATAAGTTGTTGAACCATACACAGCATAGTTGTAAGCATAAGAAGAATTAGAGAAATGGGCTGTAAGAGTCCACCAATTAGTACCACCTGTTATTGATGCTCCTCCTGCATTTAAGTAATGCCATGCATATGGACTCTTTAAACTACTATTTATTTTACTACCAGCATATGCAGCTTCATCTATTGTCATTAAAGCTAAAGGTGCATCAGATAGTAATCCGTTTCCATATGTATAACTTTCTCCAGTAAATCTATCTTTATTATCATTTCCACCAGTAAAATAGTTCCCATATCCTGATGTATTTGCTCCACATGCATATGATGGTGCTTTTGCATTAACTAGCCTTCCATATGCACCAAAATAGTTGTTACTACTTCCCGTAGAATTCCAGCTTTCATTAGTATAACTTCTATCATTACAGTATACTGCTTTTGTATCTATTTTAGATTTTAGATTGTTTTCAGTAAATGTAGTAGTGTACCATGTATCTACAACTTCTTTTATTGTACTAGACTGTGTATTTGCCCTTATATCCGAATGCTCATATCCATTTGTTCCATACATATATCCTGCATATCTATCAGGTCTATTTGATGATGACACTTGGCTAAAATTGTTGAATTTTGTACTTGTATTGATAAGTGCATTTGTGGTTGTTGCTATTGCTTTATGGTCACCCACTGTTCTTGATCCGCTTCCTGAGTATAATAGCCTTACTCCTCCGCCTGTACTTTCTTCATTAGTTCTTATTATTCTCCAGTATAAATCATCTCCTACTGTACAATTATAAGTAGCACTTTTACATGTTCCAAAGATTACCCAGTTATTAGTATGGTTTCCTGAATAGTAATACACGGTATCACCATGTTCAGCATTATTTGTTTGATATATAGCGTTTGTATATGTTTGTATATCAGTCACATCAAAAGATGCCCTTGGTGTGTAAGTAGTTCCTTCATATGTTACTGATGATCCTCCTACTGTTAACCTTACTGGATTATTTTCTAACAATTTAGTTACTAATGTTTTATTAGGGTCTTCTGTCCCTTCAGTTATAAATATACTTCCTGAGAATATTTTACCCATATCTGCACTTTGATTTACTTCTTCATCATATGTATATCTAAAGTTTATTGTATATGAATGTGTTGCTCCTACTGCAAGTGGCACTGAATAATAAAGTACCGTGTCTGTAGCGGTTGCTGATTTTGGTACATCTGTCCAATCTTTTGATACTCCTCCATTTGTTCCAACTATTTGATATTGTAAATATCCTTCTGTTACAAATGTATTTACTAAATCTTTTATTATTATGTTATAGTTATATACACTATCTGTTTGACTTTCTACTGTAAATGTTTTACTTGGTATACTACTGCCAGGTTCTATATCTAAAGCTTCAATTTCTGCATTAGTGTCCGTAAATATTACTTTTAGATTGGCTGTATCTACCGATATTGTCTTTCCTTCTCCTTCAATTCTCACAATAAAATATGCTACCGTTACTCCTATTGCAAGCACTAGTACGCTCACTATTGCTAATAGAAAAAAATTCTTTGTTCGTCCCATTTTGTTCTACCTCTTCTCTATAATTATTTTAACAAATACAAATATTATTATCAAGATAGAATCTAATCTGAATATAATTATTTTTTATAGTTCTATTTGCTTTCTAAACTCTTCATCTATTACTTCATTATATACCTCATCAATAAATTCTTTATCAAAGCCTTTACCATACATATAATGATTAATCTCATATTCTTCTGTATAATCTCTATAAGGCACTAGTAGAAAGTTTCTTATATTTTTATCATAAAAGTTTATAACCGGTTCTGTAGTTACATTATCTATTAAAAGCCCTTCATCAGTTTTAGTAACATTTAATCTAGACATTAATCCTATTTGATAAGCTTTTATAAAGTAGTTACTAGCTCCTGGTACAGTGTAGTCTGCCCCTACAAAATTGCCAAGTGCATAATAGACTAAAGTATTATGACTATCAGTATTAATCCATTTAATAGGTTGTATATTATGAGCATGATTTCCTACAATTATATCCACTCCAAGTTCATTAAAGAAATTTGTTAACTCTTTTTGTTCACTATTTACTTTAAATGTATATTCATACCCCCAGTGCATAAGTACTATAAGACAATCCACTTTATCTCTTAAAGCTTCTACATCTTTTTTCATTAATTCTTTGTATTCATCATTTATTTTATAGATATCAGGATCTTTATATAAACCAAGAGTGTATCTTAAGTCTTTTTGTATACTTCTATTAGTACCATATGTATAAGATAAAAATCCAAATCTAAGTCCATTTACTTCAATTATATTTCCTGACACATCCCTGTCTTCCGTATCATATGTTCCTACGGCTAATATATCTGAATTTTCTTTAAAGAACTTCTTAGATGATTCTCTACCAGCGAGCCCTCTGTCGTTTGCATGGTTATTAGCAAGTGATAAAACTTCCAAATCAAGAGATGCTACTTCGTATCCTATACTTCTTGGAGCACAAAAGCTATAATTAGAACCACTAATTTTCATTGTTCCATCATCTATAACAACTTCCATATTTCCTATACTTATATCATCACCTTCAAAATATTTTCTTACTTTAGAAAAATAATAAGGAATGTCATCTCCTGCCTTTAATGCATCGTAATAAGGTTCTTCATATAGAAAATCTCCCACTAAAGTTAAAGTAGCTTTAGGAACAACTTTTTCCTCTTTATGCACATTTAATTCTAAATTAATCTCTTCAAAATTTTTAGTTTCATTTTTTGATTTAAAATTTTTTAAAAAACCAAAATAACCACACAATGTTAAAATTATTATAAATGTACTAGTTATAATTACCCAAATATATTTCTTACTACTCATACTTCTACCTCTATAATTATCTTATCATATTTTAAATAGAAAAAAGGAGAAAGTGTTTTATGTTTACACTTTCTCTATATTTTTATTCCGTTTAAGCTAAAGCTTTTAGCTTCATCTATCTTTACATCTACTATTTTACCAGTTATATCTTCATCTGACAAGATATTTACTAATTTCATAGTTTCAGTATATCCACAATATTTAGAAGAATCTTTCTCACTTATTCCTGTTACTAAACATTTTTGAACTGTGCCTACTAATCTTTGATTAGATTCATTACTATATTTATTTACTATTTCATTTAGTTTATATAATCTTTCTTCTTTTTCTCTTAAAGGAGTTTCGTCCTTTAATTTAGCTGCAGGTGTTCCAACTCTTGGACTAAATATAAAAGTATATGCCCCATCAAATTTACATTCGTTTACTACATTTAATGTTTCGTTAAAGTCTTCCTCTGTTTCTCCAGGAAAACCTACTATTATATCTGTAGTAATAGTAACATTCTTTATTTTATCTCTCATCTTTTTATAAAGAGTTAAATACTCTTCTTTAGTGTAACTTCTATTCATTAGTTTTAGTATTCTATTAGATCCACTTTGAAGTGGTAAATGTATATAAGGCATTACATTAGGGCATTGTGCTATCGCATCTATCATTTCATCAGTAAAATCCCAGGGATGGCTAGTCACAAATCTTATTCTTTCTATTCCGGTTTTACTTACATCTCTTAAAAGATTAGCAAGATTGTAATCTTTATATAAATCTTTTCCATAAGCATTTACATTTTGTCCAAGAAGCGTTACTTCTTTGTATCCTTTTTCTTTTAGAGAAATTACTTCTTCTATAACATCTTCATATTTTCTACTTCTTTGAGTTCCTCTTGTGTAAGGTACTATACAATATGTACAGAACTTGTCACAGCCTAGCATTATATCAACCCAAGCAGATATATTACTATCTTTCTTTTCAGGAATACCTTCACATATATTTCCTAAAATACTATATACTTCTATAGTTTGTTTATTTGTCTTAACTGATTCATTAATAACTTTAATCATGTCATCTATATTATGTGTTCCAAAAACAAAATCCACATATGGATACTTATCTCTTATTAGATCAATGACACTTTCCTCTTGAGCCATACATCCACATATACCTAGTAATATATTATTAGTTTCTTTAAGTTTCTTAACTAAACCAAGATACCCAAAAACTTTATCATGAGCATTTTCTCTAATAGCACATGTATTTAGAATTACTACTCTAGCTTCTTCAATATTTTCTGTTTCAATTAAGCCTTCACTTTCTAAAATACCCTTTATCTTTTCTCCATCATGTTCATTCATTTGGCATCCATAAGTTCTTACAAAGTACTTGCGCCCCCTTAGTGATTTGTCTATTTTTACTTTATTATATTTATGTGTATCTATAACCGCATTCTTATCTCTTTTTTTAGCATCTATCATATTTGGCAAGTTCACTATAAATTCACTTCTCTTTCGCCATAGATTATAACATATTTTTTTACTTTTTCATACTTTTTTTATATCAAGTATTTCGCTTATAGAAATTACTTGATTAGATAAAGTCAAAATAGAAGTGTTATTTCTTGCAATTATGCTTTCTAGTCTATCTCCTTTAGAAGTAGTTATAACCACTCTTTCTTTATATACAAAGCTAGGACTTTTAAATATATCATCTATTTTCTTTCTGATTATAAGTTCACGATTATTTAAAATAGGTCTATTCATTTGCTTTTTATCATCTAAATGTAGCGCATCTTTTCCAGTAAATACTTTAGGTAATTTTTTATTCATACTATTCACCATTTAAGTATATGAAAAAAGTAAGATTTTACTTCTTACTCATAAACAGTATTCATATTAGCTTTACTATAATCATATTCTTTCTATTGCTTATTATTCAATAAAGTACTTTATTAAATACCAAACTTGTTTATTATCATTTCATCATAATAATCTATTAATTCGGGATTTTCCTTAAAAAGAGTATCTATATCATATTTCTTCTCTATAGTATGTCCTAGTAATTTGAATGCTTCTTCACTTCCTGTTACTACTAAAGAAGTATCAATGCATGTTACACCCTTTTCAAAATGAGCTTCAACATAATAATGCCCACCATAGGAAGAACCCTCAGTTCCTTTTAAATGCGTATTAATGCATCTCACAGCTTCACTATATATTCCAAATTTATCTAAAAGTAAAACTAATTCATAAGCGCATACTCTGCATCTTCCTTCAGTAAGATTTTGATGAAACAAATCTTTAAAGGCTAGTGGTTCTCTATTTATTCTTATTGCTGTTCTATCTCTTCTAATAATATCCCATAGATAATCAGAAAACTCATTTATCTTTTTTTCTTTTAAAAGCTTTTCAAATATAATCTTAAACTCTTCATTAGTATTTAATAATTTTTCTCTAAACTCGCTTCTCATATTAATCACATCTTCAGTATAACAAATTATTTATAAAAAGAAAAGAGAGTTAAGGTAACCTCTTTAAACTCTCTCCCACTTCTAATCTCTGTATTTCTTCTAACCTTTTCTTATATTCTATTAAATAAGCTTTTTCACTATAAATTTTCATTATTTTACCAAAACCTACTATATATGCCTTTTCCTTTATATTAGTTTTTACACTAACATTTTTATTTGTGATAAGAAGTCTTCCTTGATTATCCAAATCTATTGGATAAGTATTATTAAAAATATGTTCCATAACTAAAGATGTTCTTTGTTCTTTGTTTAATCCAAGTAAAACATCTTCATACTTAAAATTATGTCTTTCTGATACGATAATTAAATCTTCATCAAAAAATGTTGCCATTAATTCTTTATATAATTGATTTTTAAAATGTGCAGGAATATATATTCTATTTTTACTATCTAATTTAACTTCATATGTACCAATTAGCATATTACCAACCCCCATTAATAACTGAATTATACCATATAAAGTACAAAAAGTCAATTTTTTCAAAAAATGTTATAAAACTGTTGACTTATGCCACAATTTTATGGTACACTTTCTATGCTTGATTTGATCAAGTGCCTACCATGGGGAATTAGCTCAGTTGGCTAGAGCACCTGCCTTGCACGCAGGGGGTCGCGGGTTCAAGTCCCACATTCTCCACCAATAGAAAATATTAAGCCTTGAATATCAAGGCTTTTATTTTTTAGAAAGGTGATAATTTATATGTATAACATTTATGATTATATTAATTATTATAAAGATAGTTCTTTAGAAGAAGTTCCATGGAATATTATGGATAACTTAATATGTTCTTGTATTGTTTATTCTCCTATTAAAGAGTTTCATATAGCCAAAGATATAGAATACCTTCATATTGAAATAAATAAAAGAGATAATTTTGGCAAATCAGACCTTATGACACCAAAAGTTAAAAGGATACTTACATTGTTAGTTGGTTCTAAAAGATACAAAGATTTAATGATAATAGATTATACCGATAAAGTAAATGCTAAAACACAATTTGGAGCTATGACATTCAAAATTGGTAAAACTAAAATTATAAGCTTTAAAGGATCTGATGGATGCTTAATTGGATGGCAAGAAAACTTTAGAATAGCATATGAATATCCAACTTACACTCATACACTTGCTATTAATTATTTAAATGAACACATTAACTTTTCAGATAAAAATGTTTATGTATGTGGGCATTCTAAAGGTGGTAATTTAGCTTTAGTAAGTGCGATGGAAATAAATAGCTTTAAGTTTAATAAAATTAAAGAAATACATAATTTTGATGGTCCCGGTCTTAGAAAGCAAGAGTTTGAATCTAAAAAGTATTTGAAAGTTAAAGATAAGTTAGTTAATATAGTACCTGAAGCTTCTTATGTTGGAGTACTAATGTATAGTGAAAACTTAAATGTAGTTACTACAAATGAACTAGGTATAAACGTACATTTTCCTACTTCTTGGAATATATTTGGTGAACATTTTGTTACTGGTAAACTTACATTATTTTCTAAAGAGCTACATAACTCTTCTACTAAAAAGGTAGAAAACTTAGATTATGATAAAGTCAGAGAAACTATGGAAATGGCATTTAAAACTGTAAAAAAAGAATACTCTTCTAGAATAAATCTAAAACTCAAGGATTTTATAGACATACTTAAAGGTTTAGCTGGAGCTGATAAGGAAACCACTAAATATATTATTACTATTATAACTGCAATGATAAAAGGATCTAAGAAAAAATAGTCATCAAACGATGGCTATTTATTTTGTTCTAATGTTTATAAATACAAGCAAACCTTTAAGTATATCTTTTACTTCATTATCTATTTCTATGTTATCTAGTCTTTCTATAACTTCATTCTTAAGTTTCTTTAGATAACTTAAAGCATATTCTTTAGAACCGCTTTTTACTAGTATATCACGTATAGTATCTAGTTCTTCTTCAGTTATATTTGCTTTTCCATATAATTTTAAAAACTCGTCTTTGTATTTTGTAGAAAGCACATGTGTATACAATAGTGTCTGTTTATATTCTTCTATATCAGAAGTATTTGATTTACCTATAATTTTACTTTCAGAGAATATTCCAAGTATATCATCTTTAAGCTGGAAAGAAATGCCTATTAAATTAATTACTTCCTCTAAAGCCTTATCCACTTCTCTACCACCCAATATGATTCCTAGTGATAACGGCCCAATTATTGTATACCAGCTCGTTTTTAAGTGGTATATATCTAATACATCTTCTTCTTTTATTTCTCTTAAATTATTTTTACCTAAAAAAGGAAGATAAACATCTATTATTTCACCTTTTATAGTTTTAATAATTATGTCATTATATTTTTTTAATATACTACTCAAATAAGGACTATCTTTATATGAAGTCACTATTAGATTACATGCTTCATAAAATCCTAAGTCACCTGTACATAAAGCAATAGATAAAGCTAAGTCTTTACTTCCTTCCAAACCATTGTATTTGTTTTCAATTCTATTATTTATTGTAGGTTTGCCTCTTCTAACCGAAGCTTTATCTATTATGTCATCGTGTACTAAAACTGATGTTTCAAACATCTCGTAAGCATATGCAAGCGGTAAGTAGTCTTGAGTCGTTTTGCTAGATAAAAGTTTACCTAAAGCTATTAGAGAAGCTCTTACATATTTACCATCTTTATTTAAATCAATAAAATCTCTTACTACATCTTTTACTATTTCGTTATCTTCATCTTTTATTAAAGATTTGTTTACCGATTCTTGTCCTGCTCTAATTTCTTTTAATCTTTCTTTATAAAAGCACATAAAGCTAAGTAGCGATTTATATTCTTCTAGTTCATTTATTGGTGTTGATGCTCCACCAGTTATACCTATATTCATATTGCTATCTAATTCTTTTTCTTTTAAAAAAGCATAGAAATCATGTATATTAGAAAACTTATAACTTTCGCATACTTTACTCACATTTTTATAAAGCTCTTCAGTATTAGAGCTATTTTGTCCACCAATTACAAACATAATGTCCATCTCTTTGGCTAGCTCTACACTTGAAAAAACAATTGCTTCAACAGATCCGCAGTGGGTATCCATTATAATAGCATCTTCATATTTTTCTTTAATAGTGTTAGACAAATGTTTAAATTTATCTTTATTAAATGTTGTTTGGCAAATTATAAACTTCTTATTATTTGAAGTTATTTTTTCTATATCTTCTTCCTTTTCTATTATAGTAGCTTCATTATTACACCATCCATTTATGCCAATTGTTTCTGGATGAGCCTTTTTACCTATAATAATTATATCATATCCCTCTTTATATCTTTCATTAACTAAAGAATGTATCCTAGTAACTTTCGGACATGTAGCATCAAAGTATTCAATATTATTTTCCTCTAAAAACTTATAAGTATCTTCTCCTTCTCCATGCGCTCTTAAAATTACTATTCCATCTTTAGCTAGTGATAAATCATCAATAGTTTCAATATCATTTTCTTTTAAACTTTCCATAACACGTGCATTATGAAGTATCTCTTTATAAACATATATTTTCTTATCTTTGTTATTATTATAAACATCTTTTACTATATCTAAACTTCTTTTAGCACCTGCACATGTAGCACATACTTTTGGCAAATAAATCATACTACTTCCTCCAATTTAATTATACATTAACACAGGGAAATAATCTAGAGTATTTATATAAAGAAAAAGACATCGCATAATGTCTATTTCTTTTCTATTTGAATCTTATAAGAGTTTCCTTCGTCATCAGTGTAGTCTAATACTTCACTAGCTAACTCATTTACTAAAGTAGCAAGAAGTTCACTTTCTATTTCATCTTTGTATTTGTCTATTACATTGGTCTTTATTTCTTCAGAAGATTCTACTTTAATGTTAATTCTATCGCTTATATCTAGTCCTTTTGTTTTTCTTAGAACTTGACATTGTCTTATTAAATCTCTTAGTATTCCCTCGTATTTTAACTCTTCAGTCACAGTTGTATCTAATATTATAAAGTTTTTACTATCACTTACTGCATCATATCCTTCTTTAGAAGAAACTCTTATATCAAGCATATCTTTATTTAAAGAGTAACTTTCTTCATTAAGCTCTATTACTTTACCATCTACATTATCTATGTCTTCTTTAGTGAAAGTACTTAATAGCTTAGCAAAATCATTAACATTCTTTCCAAATATTTTACCTACTTCTTTAAAGTTTGGTTTTACAGTATACTCTAGATATTCACTAGAATCCGCTATAAAAGTTACTTCTTTTACATTTAATTCTTCCTTAATAAGTTCAGTTAAATTACCAATTACTTCTCTGTTTTTACTATCTAATAGTACTTTAGAAAGTGGTTGTCTTATTTTGATGTTAGCTTCTTCTCTTGCATTTCTTCCTAAACTTATTAAATCTCTTACTAAATCCATTTTATTTTCTAGTTTTTCATCTACTAAGCCTTCATCGTATACTGGCCAAGAAGATAAATGAACGCTTTCTTCGCCAGTTAAATTAGTATATATTTCTTCAGAAATATATGGAGCGATTGGAGCTATAAGTTTAGAAACACCTACAAGTACATCATAAGTAACTTTATATACAGCTAATTTAGAAGCATCTAACTCTCCTTTCCAGAATCTTCTTCTGTTTCTTCTAATATACCAGTTAGATAAATCTTCATTTAAGAATTCTACTATAGGTTTAACTACTTTATTTAAATCAAATTCTTCATAAGCTTGCGTTACTTCTTTTATTAAAGTATTGTATTTAGAAAGCAGCCACTTATCTATTTCTTCATACTCTGTGCTACTTGCAAAATCTTTGGTTTCTAACTTATCAGCATTAGCGTACATTACAAAGAAGTTATAAGTATTTTTAAGTGTAGATATAAATTTAGAGTTTACTTCTTTCACTCCTTCTCGATCAAACTTAAGCGGTGTCCATACTGGAGAAGCACTCATCATATACCATCTTACTGAATCTGCTCCGTATTCGCTCATTATCTCTATAGGATCTATGATATTGCCTGTTGATTTACTCATTTTCTTTCCTTCAGCATCAAGCATCATATCGTTCACTACAACATTTTTGAAACTACTTTCTCCAGAAATAATTGTAGATATTACTAAAAGCACATAAAACCATCCACGAGTTTGGTCTACACCTTCAGCAATAAACTGAGCAGGAAATTGACTTTCAAATAGTTCTTTGTTTTCAAATGGATAGTGATACTGTGCATAAGGCATGCTACCAGAATCAAACCATACATCCATAACATCTTTTACTCTAGACATCACTTTACCACATTCTGGACATTTGATGTGTAAATCATCTACATAAGGTCTATGAAGTTCTATAGTTTTTACGTCCACATCTTCTACTACTTTTTCTTGTAATTCAGAAAGTGATCCGATAACTTCTCTATGACCACATTCACAAGTCCATATAG
>ONXO01000038.1 GCA_900321795.1 uncultured Eubacteriales bacterium | reverse complement strand
CCTCCACTTGATGATGTATACCAGCCATCAAATGAATATCCACCACATGAAGAAGAACTATCTATTGTTGGAAGAGTTCCATATGTTCCTCCATAAGTTACTGTTTTACTTGATGAAGTTAATCCACTTCCTCCATTTGCGTTAAATGATATTGTATATTTATTTGGATTTGGATTAATTGTACAAGTACCAACGCCTTGAACATTTAATAGTTTCAAAGTGTTTCCATCAATGTCAGCATCAACATCAAAATCACAGCTAGGTTCAGCATTCGTCACATTATATCCTGGGTTTAATGTAAAATCAAAATTTCCTCCTAATCCAATACCAATAGAAATTGGATTATCACTTGTTATAGTTCCGTTTGTAATAATTGCAAGAATGCTATTATATGCATATTTTGATTCAATGTAACATGTAGTGTTATTCTGAACATTATAAATATACAAAGTATTTTCAATTATATTTATAGATTCAGAGTTTTCACAAGAATATGTTGCTCCTACAAGTGTAAAGCCATCGTCTGGAACTATAGTAGCAGTAGCATCTTCTTCATAATTAACATTTATTATTGCAGGATTAACACTAGCGTGAACTGCACTTATATTAACTTGATATACATTTTTACTTGCTGAGACTTGACACGTTACATCTGAATTTACATTCGGAATTATTAAAGATTTGTCTCCATCATTCGTTTCAAATGACGTTGATATTACTGTATCATTTACATCCTTACAAGATACCGTAGGATTATCAAAATTATAACCATCATCACTTATTAATTGAAAAGCCACATTTTCTCCAGCATTAACGTATTTGATACTATTTCTAGTATAACCATTATTTACATTTAAAGTAACTTTATAGTCACCAGTTGTTTCATTTGCTTTAAGCCTAGCATTTACCTCTCCAGATTTATACGTAATACAAAGTTCCATATCGTTCATACTTGAATTATCAATTGGATTTGTATACACACCATTATCAATATCTTCTGTAATATATTTTTGTAATATTAAATCATTAACAGAAACAAAAGTGCACTCTTTATTAAGTTCATCTATATTATCAGACCCATACCTCTTTGCAGCAGCTAATGCTAAACTAACTTTAGAATTATATACTTTTTCTTTAGTCTTAGTATCGATATTTGTTATTCTATTATATATAAAAGTTGCTAGCAATGATATAATAACTATCACAGTAATTACTTCTGTTAATGTAAAACCGTTTCTTTTTTTCATATAAAACACTTTCCTCTCTATATTAAATTCTACTTCTTGGATGAGCCTTAATATAAACTGATTTCAATCTTTCACTAGTAACATGTGTATAAACTTCAGTTGAATTAATGCTTTTATGTCCTAAAAGTTCTTGAACACTCCTTAAATCACAACCTCCATCCAATAAATGTGTAGCAAAAGTATGTCTTAAAGAATGTGGTGAAACACTTATGTTAATCGAAGTTTCTTTGATTATGTTATCTATAATTTTAGCAATCCCTCTAGTTGTTATTTTGTCTCCATCTTTATTTAATATTAAGTAATCATTATTTTTATTTCCTAATAGTTTAATTCTGAGGTTATTTATATATTTACTTAATATTTCATCTGTATAATCTCCATAAAAAACATATCGTTCGTATGAACCTTTCCCCATTATTCTTATTTGATGTTTACTAAAATCTATATCATTTATTTTTATATTTACAAGTTCACTAACACGTACTCCAGTAGAATACATGAGTTCAATAATGAGACTATTTCTTTCTCCAAACGTGCCATTTTTACTAACAACCAATATTTTTTCTAAATCATTATATTGAATAAATTTAGGCAATCTCTTTTCTTTTTTAGGATACTTGATGTTTGATGCAGGATTAATCAAAATAAAGTCTTCATTTTTTAAATATTTATAAAAACTTTTTAATGTGCTAATCTTTCTAGAAACAGTACTATTTTGATTATCATGATCAAACAAAACTTGCAAATAAAACTTTATGTCATTTTTAGTAACCATTAATAAATCTTTACTTACATAGGATTTAAATTCTGACAAATCTTTTTTATAGCTTTCATATGTTAAATCAGAATAGTTTTTATCATTCTTTATATAATTAAGAAACTCGTCTATATAATTCATTTTGTTTCCCGTCATAGTTGTAATTATAATTTGGAGCATATTTCACATATAAATAACTATTCATATTGTCACCTATCCTACAATATAATAATATAACATTTTTTTAAAATAAACAAGTTAAAACTATAGATTTAATTACAAATTTATTTTATAATATTTATTGAGACAATTTAATATTATAATAAAAGGAGATAATTAAAATGGGAATATTTGATATATTTAGAAGTAAAAAGAAATTAGATGCTCCATGGAGCAAATATTATACAAAGGAAAATTTAGAAGTTCATCTTCCCGATATAAGTATGTATGAACAAGTTAGACTTTCTTACATAAAATACCCTTCTAACACAGCTATTCAATATATGGGCAGAAAGTTTGATTATGCTAGCGTAATAGAAAAAATCGACACTTTAGCCAATGGTTTTGCATCAATGGGAATTAGAAAAGGAGATATTATAACAATTCTTCTTCCTAATATTCCTGAATGTTTACTATGTCTTTATGCACTTAATAAATTGGGTGCTATTGCAAATATGACACATCCTCTTAGTGCACAAGAAGAAATAAAAGAAACATTATTATCAACAAATAGTAAATTCTTAGTTATTTATGATGCACAATACTCTAAAATAAAGAGTTTTATAAAAGAAATAGATATGAAAAAAGTTATTTTTGTTTCCCCTTCTAACTCTTTAGGATG
>ONXO01000106.1 GCA_900321795.1 uncultured Eubacteriales bacterium | reverse complement strand
TCATATAATATCCTCCTCTCACGTGGTATTTGGATTAATTTTTTACTCGCTAATATTATTTAATTATTCTTCTGTAGTTTCGCTTGATTGCTCAGTTGATTCTACTTCAGGCATAGTTTCTCCTGCCATAGCTTTAGCTTCTGCTTCCATTTCAGCAAACTCTTCATCAAGTTTAGCCATTTCTGCTTCAGCTTCTCTTGCTTCTTCAGCATGTTCAGCCATTTCTGCATCATTAAGACCTTTAACTGCTATACCCATATTTCTTGCTGTTCCAGCTATAATGTTCATAGCTGCATTAATATCACTAGTATTTAAATCTGGTAATTTAATTTCAGCAATTTGTTTTAATTGATCCTTAGTTATTGTAGCTACGATGTCGTTAGCGCCTTTTACGCCACCTTTGTCTCTTCCAGCTGCTTTTAATAGTAAACTAGCTGCAGGTGGAGTCTTTAAAACGAAATCAAAACTTCTGTCTTCATATACTGAAACTTCACATGGAATAATATCTCCCATTCTATCTCTAGTTGCTTCATTATATTTTGAACAAAAATCAGCTAAGTTAATTCCTAAAGGTCCGAAAATTGTACCTACTGGTGGAGCTGGTGTAGCTTTACCTGCAGGAAGTTGAATCTTTACAACTTTAGTAACTTTCTTTGCCACGAAAAACACCTCCTATAATTTTAAAAATGTGCATATTTCGCGAGTGGTTTAACGAATAATCCAAGTACTCTTCCACTAATTAATTACATATAAACATATGCAACCGCCATAAATAATACCATAAAAAAAGCAAATAAGCAAGCATATTCTTGCCTTTTGCCATATTTTTATTAATTCTTACTTATTTGAACTAAATCAACTTCTACAGGTGTTTCTTGTCCGAATAAGTCAATAAGTACAGTTAACTTCTCATTTTCAATATCAATATTTTGTACTTTACCGTACATTCCACTAAATGGACCAGATATTATAGATACACTATCTCCTTCTTTTAAATCTTCATTAATATCTATTCTACTCATTCCTTCACTAGCTAGTATTTTATCTATTTCTTCTGGTGAAAGAGGAATTGGTTTAGCACCTTTTCCACTACTTCCAATAAATCCAGTAACACCTGGAGTATTTCTGACTGCATACCAAGCTTCATCACTCATTATCATTTCAACAAGAACATATCCAGGAAACATCTTCTTTGTCTTTTCTTTCTTAACACCATCTTTAATTTCTACTTCTGTAGTTTCAGGAATAATAACTCTAAAGATATTGTTTTCCATACCCATAGATTCAGTTCTCATCTCTAGATTTTCTTTAACTTTACTTTCATGTCCAGAATAAGTGTTAACTACATACCATAGTTTTTGTTCTTCCATAAATTACACCAATCCTTTCAAGAATGTAAATAATACATCTAATAAATAGAAATATAAACCAAAGAACACCATCAAAGAAAGTACTGCTACTGAGTATTTTCCCATATCTTTAGCACTAGGCCATCTGACCATTTTAGCTTCTCTTTTAACACCTTTAAAGAAACCCTTAATCTTTTTCATAAAACTCCTCCATAAAAAAAACACTTTCGTGTTCAGTAATTAAATATTACCACACAAAAGTGTTAAATGCAAGCATTATTGATGTTATCTTTTCATTATTAATGTAGTATTATTAGTTAAATCCAAGCTATTAATAACTTTTTTTACTTCCTTGATAGTTAATGAACTTACCATTTCATCTACTTTACAAAATAATTTTTTATATGAAAACATGTCAGATGTAATAATATCTTCTACATTAACAATATCTTCAAATGCTAATATAAATGTTTTTAAAAATCCCCTTTTCTTTCTTTCTAAAGCTTCTTCACTCATTTCTAATCTATTTAAATATTTATTTACTATTTCTTTAAACTTATCATATTTATCTGTAGAAGCTTTAAAATATATAGCATTAATATTATTAACTTCTTCTACTCCGTAAGAATATCTTTTAATTCCATTCTCCACTAACTCTTCATAAGCTTTTCCCGTTTTACTAAATGCCTCTTTAATAGCAAAATTAAGTGCTAATCTATATCTATCTTTATTAACCCCATTAGGCATTCTAGTTTTATAAATTATACTAATCTTTTCTTCATTTAATTCTTGATGTATTTCTTCATATTCTACAGGAATTCTTAAATCTTCTCTTGGTTTAATAACTTTAACTTTTTCTTTAGTATCTTTTATTTCTTTCATATACTTCTTAATAAACATTAACACTTCATCTTTATCAAAGTTACCACATACTACGACAAACATATTACTTGGTGTATAGAAGTCTTTATATAGTCTATTTAACTCTTTAGCTGTTACAGTTTTTATTCCTTCGGTTGTACCTATTACTTTATATTTAATAAAATCTTTATTAAATGCATTTTCAAAAGCTTTAGTTTCAAGTATATAATAAGGATCTGCTTCACACATATAATATTCTTCTAAAATAATTCCTCTTTCTGCTTCAACATCTTCTTCTCTTATATTAGCTTTAAAAACTCTATCAAATAAAAGATTCATATTATCTATTATCTTTTCATTACCAAATATATTATAATTAGTGCCATTATATGTAGTATAAGCATTCACTAGTGAACCATATTCACTTAGCTTCTTAGCAGCTTCTTTATTTTTAGTAAAGTCCATTACCCTATGTTCTAGAAAATGTGCACTTCCTTTAGTGACATCATAAACCTTAGAACCTTTCTTATACTTCATCACTTCTGCTCCAAAGTAAGTTGAAGCTGTAACATAAAAATTCTTACTTTTATTTGTTGGATACATAAACACTTTTAAACCATTATCTAGTTGTTCATAATAAACAGTTTCACCTAAGTTATAATTAATCTTCTTCATTTATACTCCCCTCTAGCAAGAAAATAGTCTTTACTTCTGACTTTTTAGCTATATCTATTACATCTTCTTCACTCATATTAAGTATTTTATTTCTTCTTTCTTCTATACTAGGTAAAGAAACAAATTCATTTATATAATAATAGTTAATTATCTTTTTAGCATTATCATAAAAATCATTATAAGATATATTTAATGTTTTTTTAGCATTAGTTAATAATGGTTTAATAGTATTTTTATCAGTCATACTATCTAGTGATTCTTTTATTAAAAATAATGCTTCTGAATAATTGTTCTTATTTATTCCTGAACTAATTACAATACTACTAGTAAATCTATTAATAGTACTTCCAATAGTATAACATAATGAATGATTCTCTCTTACATTTACAAATAATACTGAATTATTCATGCATCCTAATATAGTATTAAATAGCACTAATTTATAATCTTTTTCTTCTTCTGTAAGATTATTAAATGTTAAACCAATAATTAAATTAGATTGATTAGTATTTATCTCTTCTTTTGTTTCTATGAATTTAGGATTAATATTAATATATAAGTCTTTATTAAAATTATCACTTTCTTTAAAATCTTTTAAAACAATATTTAAGCCTTCAATTATTTCTTCTTCATTTATTTCACCAATCACAAAAGCATCTATTTTAAATGAATTGAATAATTCTCTATATTTCTTATATAATACCTTATTATTTAATTCTTTAAACATACCTATGTTTTTATAATTATTTTCTGAATAGACAGTATTTTTAAAGAAGAGTTCCTCAAATTTAAGTAAAGCATATCCTTCAGGATTATCTTTAACATTCATAATACTTTTTATTAAATTATCTTTTTCTAAATCAAAAACTTTTTCATCAAACATTTCATCTTTAATTAAAGGATTTACTAATAATTCATTCATTACTTCTAATGCTTCACTAATATTAAAATCCTTTACATATTTAGGATTAATAATAGACATATTTACTTCAAATACCATATTTTTACTAGTAGTATAAAATGAAAAACCTAAGCTTGTATTATATAAGTATTCTAATTTTTTACTTATTTCCTGAACTGTTTTATATTTTTTAGAACCATTAAAAGCCAATACTTTTTCAAGTAATTTATAATAAGGTATATCTTCTTTAACATAGTTTTTAGTAAATTTAATAGAAAAATCCACTTTTTTAAATCTATCTGTATTTATTAAATGTAAAGTATAATTATCTTTTCTCATTTTCCTATAATTCATAGACGTTCACTTCTTTCTTATTCTATTATAACCCATTTTAAGAAAATAATAAAATATCTTGCCCTTATTTGACAAGATATTTTTTCTAACAAAAAATGTTAGCATTTTTGAATTATTGATTTAATAATGTTTTAGCTTTTAACTTATTTTCATAGGTAACCCTATATGAATCATTTATCTTGCTTATAGTTTTACATATAACAAAATTATTTAATTTATTATTCTTTAAAAAAGCATATGTTTCTTTTGTGTATTTAACATACATTACTGAAAGCAACCAGCTGATAGCCATTTGAACATAATACTCTTTAGATTCTTCATTCTTTACGTAATTAAATATTGAATCTAAATAATCTTTATCTATAAAGTAATCTAGAAGTAATACATAACCTAGTCTTTTTGAAAAAGTATAATCATCTTTTATCAATTCATCTATAAGTAAAAATGCTCGTTCTTTACTTTTTTTAATAATTTTAAAGGAAGAAGCAAATGTATCCGTAACTCCCCAAGAATCTATACACCTTAAATAAGCTTTCAAATAGCCTATTGCTTCTTCATAATCTTTAATGTTAGATATAACTAAAAAAGCTATCATAATTTCTTCATAAGTATTAAACTTTATTACTTTTAGTAAGCTTTTATAATCAGTTTTACTTAATTCTTTAGCAAGTTTTTTTAAAATAGGAACACTGACTCCTAGCACTTCGTAATTAGAATTTACTATTTTCTCATTAAAGTCTTTGTAAGTAGTATCTCTTAAGGTATATAAATAATTTATTAGTTCATTATATGTTTTATTGCTCCATTTAATGTTTGTAAAATCCATTAGTATTGAATACCCCAGACTATTACACATTTACTTTTCTTACCGCACACTGGGCATACTCCATCAATTTCCTTTTCATTTTCAAGTATGCATCTACTCTTTATTCCTCTTGCATCTTTAAGCTTTAATTCGCAAGCTTCTTCACCACACCAGTCTGTTTTTACAAATCCTGGATGAGTGTTAATAATATCAATTATTTCATCAAAAGAATGTGCTGTATAAGTCATAGCTTCTTGTCTTTCTTTAGCTTTATTAAATAAATTATTTTGTATATCTTCTAATAATCCTTTGATTACAGGAATAATATCCTCATTAACTCCTATAGTCATTTTTTCTCTAGTGTCTCTTCTTACTAAAGTAACAAAACCATTTTCTAAATCTCTTTGTCCAATTTCTACTCTTACTGGAATGCCATTAACTTCAGCCTCTGCAAACTTAAATCCTGGAGTTTTATCAGAATCATCAACTTCCGAAGAAATGTTATTTGCATTCAATTTAGACTCTAACTCTTTTGCTAATGATAATATACGTTCATCATTACCAATAGGTATAATTTTCACTTTGATTGGCGCTATTTTAGGTGGCAGTACTAGTCCGTTATCATCACCATGCACCATTATTAAAGCACCTATCATCCTGTTTGATACTCCCCAAGATGTCTGATAAGCATATTCCCATTCATTATTTTTATTCAAGAATTTTATATCATATGCTTTTGAAAACTTTTGACCAAAATAGTGAGAAGTTCCACTTTGAAGAGCAACTCCGTTGTGCATTAAAGCTTCTATTGTTAAAGTATACTCGGCTCCTGCAAATTTTTCTTTCTCAGTTTTTCTTCCTGTTAGCACTGGAATAGCTAAATACTCTTCAAAAAAGTTTTTATATACATTAAGCATATCTTTTGTTTCTTTTACTGCTTCTTCCTCACTTGCATGAACAGTATGTCCTTCTTGCCAGAAAAACTCTCTACTTCTTAAAAATGGTCTAGTTTCTTTTTCCCACCTTACTACTGAGCACCACTGATTATATTTAAGTGGTAAATCTTTATAAGAACGAACTACTTCGCTAAAATAATCACTAAATAGTGTTTCACTAGTAGGTCTAACACATAACTTTTCTTCTAATGGCTTAGAACCGCCCATAGTCACCCACGCTGCTTCAGGTGAAAAACCTTCTACTAATTCTTTCTCTTTATTCATTAAACCTTCTGGTATAAACATAGGCATCTTAACGTTTTTGTGTCCAGTTTCTTTAAATTTCTTATCTAGTTCCTTTTCTATTCTTTCCCAAATAGCACATCCATTTGGCTCAAATATTACGCATCCTTTTACATTAGAATATCTTGCAAGTCGTGCTGCTTCAACTACATCTGTATACCACTGTGCGAAGTCAACATCTCTACTTGTTATCGCTTTGTTTTTCATTATAAATCATCTCCTTTTTAATAAATAAAAAGAATGGCATAAGGAGTGCATTTGATGCACGGTACCATCCTTTAATTATCTTATTTAATATAACGGTTTTAACCGGGAATACTTTATATTCCATTACATTGAGTAGGAAAATCTATTATTTAATATTAGCATTCCACCATTAGCTAACTCTCTATAATTAAATGCTTATAGATTTATTCTCATGCCTTTTTACAAGTAAATTGTATCATTTTAATATTCTAATTGCAATAATAATTGTAACTTTTTATTATTTGAAGACTTAAATACAATTTACTTTCATAAACTCACACAAAAACAAGTAAACAAAAGAAAAAAGTGGAATGTAACTTCTTTTAAACTATATCAAATTTTTATACAATTACTTGTCTATTTTATATCTACTGAAACTTATATATTTCTAAAATTATATTATGATTTGATTCATTATAGCCTCCTTTGATTTATCACAATAATAATTTTACCAAATAAAAGAAAGTATGAATAAATTATTCACACTTAACTCTTTTTTTAATTAATTTTAATTGCTCTTCTAAAAATTCTTCAGAGTCATCTTTTCTTAATACTACCATTTCGTTACAATTTGATTTATATCCTAAATAATTATAATCTCTATGAGTACATTCAGTATAAGGTATGTACTTAAAGTGTTCTTTCAAATCAACAGTTTCTTCATATCCTTGCAAGAATCTTGTAATATTTAAATCTAAAAATGTTTCTTGTTCTAATCCATAATTAACCCACAATATATTACCTGTAAAACACCTAGCTTCATTTTTAATTCCATCACTTACATTATACATTCCAGATATGTAAACTAAGCTGTTTTCAATATTCATAGAATTAACTGTTAATTGAATTAAATTAGTTTTATTTACATTATTAGAAATTTTAAGCCCTGTATTAGTAAATTCAATACTATTAAGTAATACACATAAAGTATTATTTAATAAGCTATAATTAGGATATTTATTATCATATTGCTTAATATTAAAGAAATTTTCTAATAAAATAGAATCATTATTATCCATATATTCTCCCCACCAAATTGCTACTTATTATACCAAATTAAATACAATAAATCAAGTATTATATCAATAGTTTTTTTAAAGAAGCATTTTCTATGTTAATATTTAATTCATTTTCTATAAAATTCATAAAATCTGTATTATTAGAATACTTACTAACAAAATCAACATTATTTTTAATTAATACTTTTATATATTCCCTAAGTTCTTGATCAGTATATAGCTTGTTAAAATCTTTTCCAATAATATAACAGTTTCCCGTGCTTTGAAAATATCCTATCTTTTCTAAATTTAATCTTAAACCCAGCAGATTACTAACTATAAAATTAGAGTAAGTTTTTAATCTATCTATTGTTGAAACTCTAGCCAAAACTGTATATTTATCTTTTAATTCTTTTAAAGTTTTTTTGTTTTCTACTAATTCTTTTAAGAACAATATCTTAAGTACTGTATACCTATGTATTCCATTATCACCAATAACCAATACATCATTATTATCACTTAAATTGATTAAATCCATAATTTCATTTTTAAAACTATCACTTGAAAGCATTTCTTCAGGTGTTTTATATAAATTGGGAACACTTCTGCAAAGATAATTACCCCCATTAGCATCAAAGAGCTTATCTAAAGACTCAAATAAATCACTTGGTATGTCTCTCCATTCATAATTATAGCCTATTATATCACCAATACTTACCTTATTAATTATATAATTATAATACTTACCATAGTTATAAAAAATATCATTATAATCATGGATACTAAGATTCTTAGTACTAATTTGCCTTTTTATTTCTTCTTCATTAATATTATTTCTCTTTAAAAATTCATTTACCGTATTATTATGCATACAAATATCCCCCGTAAGAAGAATTATATATCATTTCTTCTCTTTTGTAAATTTGAATTTATTTTCATGTTTTCATCTAACTCATCAGCAATAGATGATGCTTTTAAAAAACACCATAAAACAAAAGATATACCACAAATAAATAATACTATAATACTCATACTATTATTATACACAAAGAAAAAAAACTTATTAGTTTTTTTCTCTGTTATTAAAGTTTATTATTAATTTTTTCATTCAAATATTGATTAAATTGTTCAATTACTCTAGCTATTGCAATGCTTTCTTCTTCATCTACAACTATATTATCTTTTTTATTAACTATTGACATATAAAAATCCGTTAATTCATATCTTAGTCCATCACCATTAAATTTATAATAATACTTTTCATTTAATGACTGATCTTCAAAATTGACTTCAAAAAATTCTGTTTTCCACCAAGGTGCTGGTACAAATATATAACCTTTTGTACCAGAAATCGTTAAATTTCCATCTTTCTTTACACCTATTCCCACTGAAGCAGTAGCTACTGAATCTTTGTATTTTAATACAACTTTACTATATTCATCAACATTAGTCTTACCTATACATGTGAAAAAATCAATGTTTTCATATTTAGTACCTAATAACTTAAAAATTGCAATAAGTGGATAAGTAATTAATTCATTTACACTTCCGCCACCTTGATTAGGGTCAAATTCTCTTAATGAATAATCACTAAGTAGTTTAGTAAATGTTGCATCAACATCTTTAATGTTTCCTATAACACCACTTTTAGCGAAAGGAATTAATCTTTTAAAAGCAGGTGAATATGAAGTTTTAATTGCTTCATATAATACAACATCATTAGCTTTAGCTAACTCAAATAATTCTTTTGTTTGAGAAGCACTTAAAGTCATCGGCTTTTCACATAAAACATGCTTTTTACTTAAAATAGCTTTTTTTACATATTCATAATGTGTTGGATGAGGAGTTGCTATATATACAGCATCTACTTTATTTAACAATTCATCATAACTAGTAGTATAACCACTTAAATAATTGTCTTCAGCAAATTTTTTTATTTTTTCTTCATTTCTTCCATAAACATAATCAAAATTAATGCCACTTACAAATTTTGATTCAGCTATCATACGTTTAGCTATACGACCTGCTCCTACACATCCAATATTAAGAATACCTCTTTCACTGTTTCTTAACTTTGTGCTAGATATGCCTTTAGTTCTTTCTAAATAGATAACTTCACAAAACTCATTAAGATAATCAAACTTGCCATACCAATCAGATCCAATAACAAAAACGTCTACATTATATTTCTTAATATCCTCAATTTTTTGACCCAAATATTCCTCTACTATAATTTCATCAGCAAAGCCCGATTTTTTTACATTCTCAATTCTTTCTACTAAAGATTGCTTTACATTTAACTTTCCTCTTGACTTATCGTAATTATCAGAAGTAACACCAACAATTAAATAATCTCCTAATTCTTTAGCTCTTTTCAAAATATTATAATGTCCTTCATGAAACAAATCAAATGTTCCGTATGTTATTACTTTTTTCACTTTTATTCCTCCATAAAATACTTTTGCTACTTATATTTTAACATATTTTTTAGTATTTTAATATATTTAATTAAAACTGCTAGCTTCCTCTAATAGTCTTTTTCCTAAATGATTTATAAATAATAATCCCTGTTAAACTACCAAATGTATCAAGAATAACATCTTTAACTTCTCCACTTCTTCCAGGAACATATATCTGGTGCAGTTCGTCACTACTAGCATATAAACAGCATAACGCTAAAGTTATCATTAATTCTTTATAGCCAATAATTCTATAATCTTTAATAACATTAAGTATTAAAAGTCCCAATACTAAATACTCTAGAAAGTGAGCTGTTTTTCTAATGACTTTACTAAAAGAAGTAACAGCATTTTCTAGTTTTTCTTTAGTAACATCCGCTCCAGTAACACCATAGTAAGTCTTAACAGTATATTCAATTATTCCAGTGCTTAATGATCCGGATTCTTTCCCACCTTGACTAGAAAAGAAAAATATCATTATCATCCATAAAATTAATATAATTATGTTTATTATTTTTTTCATAAATATCTCCTATTTATAAGCACACATTAGCAAACTTCTTGCCAAAATCATCAAGTTTTATAACTCCATTATTATAATCAATTGTAGTAGTAATACCATTTCCTTCATATAAGTTACTATCATCCATTGCCTTTTTATTATTTACTAATATATCAAAAGATTTAAATCTTTCATAATTATAAGATTTAATTTCTTTTTCTTCATATGTAACAAGCCCTAATCTTATTAAATTTGATAAAGAAGAAGATAAACTAAATTCATCAGATAATCCAAGTACTTCTTCCACTAAATAATTCGGATAGATATTTACATATACTTTTACACTATTATCTATTCTAAGTATTGGATGAACACAAGCTACTTGTCCTTTCTCATATATTATCTTAAATACTTTTGCATCTAATGGTGTTAATTGCCTTATAATATCTACATATCCTGGATGAGCATTGTTTTTACTTTCCACATTCATAGAAGCAGTTAGTAAATTCAAATACATATTCTTAAGCTCTTTCTTATCAAATGTATATTTAAGTGCCTCTAGAGTTGGCCCAGCTATCATTAAATCTGGTTCTATTAATTTATCCTCAGGTATAGTTTTAACTCTATTTTCTAGTTCATCTTTAAAATCCTCTAATTTATGCTTAAAATAAACATTAGCTTTTTTTATTGGATATAAAACTACATTATTGAATAAACCAACAACAGATTCAACTATTTCACCAGCTTGCTGAACACTTTTTTTAGCCCCATCATTATATACATCTTTAGCAAGTTCTTTGCTCACTTCTTTAACTATTGTAAATTCTTGTTCGTTCATCTTTACTCTCCTAAAAGCATTATACTACATAGTTTTATATAAAGCAAAAGACTATCGTTAAATAGTCTTATATTAGTCTCTTGCAAATAAATCTCTTGTATATACTTTATCTTCTACATCTTTAACATTTTCATCTAATCTATTTACAATAATAACATCAGAT
>ONXO01000032.1 GCA_900321795.1 uncultured Eubacteriales bacterium | reverse complement strand
GAAGAAAGAGCTAAAGAAGTAAGAAAATTTGTTGATAAAATGATTACTTATGGTAAAAAAGGTGACTTAGTTTCTAGAAGACAAGCACTAGCTTTCTTAGAAAATGATACTGAAACTGTCAAATATGTATTCGATGAATTAGCTAAAAAATATGCTGATAGACAAGGTGGATACACAAGAATAGTAAAACTAACTGAAAGAAGAGGAGACGACGCTTTAATCGTTATCCTAGAACTAGTTTAATAAAGCTCCAATTATTGGAGTTTTTTCATTTATAAAAATAAGATTTAAATACCAAAAAGGTAAAAACTGGTATTTCTAGTCACTTCAATTAAACCTAAAAAATTTATAAAATACCTACGAGAAATGGAGAGGTAGTATATGAATCCAGAAAAAGTAGGAAAGTTTATAAAAGAATTAAGAGAGGAAAAGAAAATATCACAATATGCATTAGCAGATATGATGCATGTCGATAGAACATTAATAAGTAAATGGGAGAATGGTAAATTAGCACCGGATTTAAAATATTTAGAAGATTTATGTGAAATTTTTGAAATAGACATAAAAGAGATGCTAGAAGGTGAGCGAGCTACTGCAGAAAATGAAGAACAACTTCGCCATGGTATATTCAAATTTTTTAACTTACAAGATAAAAAATATAAAAAAGCTAGAAGGATATCTTTAATACTATTTATAGTTACTATACTAACTATGTTAACATTTTTTATCTACTATTTTTATCAAACATATAATAAAATTAAAATTTACAAAGTATACGGAGAATCAGAAAACTATAAAATAGGTAAAGGATTATTAGTATTAACAAGAGATAATAGTTATCTAAACTTAGGAAATATAGATTTTGTCTTTGATAAAATATCAATTTATTCATTAAAAGACGATAATAAAATGATTATTTTCGAGGACAGTGACATCAAATTACTAAGTGACTTACCATCATACGATTCAGCTCTTAATTATGATAATTTTAATGATAATATTAACAACATATACATAGATATAATTACAAAAGATAAGATAGAAACTATACAATTACATTTTGAAAATGAATATAAAAACAAAAGCTTCTTGTTTAGAGATTATTCAAACACATCTTTTACTAATGATGTTTATTATTCTGAAAATAACATTCCTGAATATATAAAAGAGAATTATTATTGTGATTTGTTTCTATGTAATTATAATAATAAAAACTATGAATCAAAATACATTATAGCAACTAAAAATTTGAATATATTCGTTAAAAAAGACAACATCATGATAGAATATAACTTTATTAATAATGAATTAACTTATAACAGCACAAAACATAATTTTAGTGTTATTAACAATGAAATAAATTGCGGAAAAAAGAATTGTGATAAAGAAAAAATAATATATGATGAAATATATGAAAAGTATTTAAAGCCTATTTTAGAGTAGTTTCAAGACATGTGCCATTTTTTCACTACCAATTTTTGACAAAATCTTTTATGATAGACGAGGAAAGGAAGTGAAGAAGTAAGAATTAAAAAGACATTTTTATCATTATTAACTATAATGTTATTAAGTTTACCGATGGTAAGTCTTAAAGCTGATGAAGAAGTATTTTATATGAATGGTTATGGTGTAGAGTTTACTGAAGAACAATATAATTATTTTACTGATATGTTCTGGGATGGATATCAAGATTATGTAACTCAAGATGATTTTGACCAAGTCTTAGAGTTTGATTTATTTGATAGCCGAGTAGAAAAAGCAAGCGTAGTTCATACATATGATCCTGAAAATTATATTTTAGGTTCTCAAGTAACTGAAAAATCTAGAACTTTAACAATTAGCAAGTCATGCGGAACATACTGTTTAATGGCATTGACTGCAACTTGGAATTATGCTCCAACAGTAAGAAGTTATGATGTAATGGGTGCTAGATTTTCTGGAACAAGTGTATATCAATACAATAATACATATGTTATTAGTTCTAATGGAGCTACTACCGTATCTACTAGTAACAGACAGACATTTGATACTGGATTTGGTATAACTACTCAATTACCTTCTAGCGGAAGTAATTTAGTAGTTGGAACATCTTTCTATGTTTATGATAATAGTGGTGCTACAGTATATGGTGCGTACGAACATGCTGCAGCTGGAACTACTTTAAACGTAAGTAAAATGTACTACATTAGCCCTTATGGACAAGGGGATGTATTATATTTCACAGGTCTAGCTACATACTTTTATGATGATGCTAATGGAGTTTATATTTCATTATAGTTAATAAAAAAATTAAAAAAAATTAAAAAATGCTTGGGAGTCTTATGGTAGGCACAACGATTATGATTCTAAAAAAATATTAAAAATTAAAACTTTTGTCGAATGATTGGCAAAGCTAGATTATTTCTAGCTTTTTTCTTTATGAAAGATTTGTGAAAATTTATCATTTTTTAATATAGTTTGATAAAATATTTGTAGTTAATGAAAAGGAGAAATATGAATAAGAAAATGTGGATAATTATTTGTTTATTAACATTATTAATGGGAGGTATAATTATTTATAAACATTTGAAAAATAATTATGAAAATACTGAATTAAAATTACATGTATTTAATGCTGGCAAAGCAGATTCTATGCTATTATATAATGATAACTTTTCTGTACTAATTGATACGGGAGAAGAAGAATTAGGTAATACCATAGTTAATTATTTAAATGATTTAGGAATTGAAAAGCTAGATTATTTAATAATAACACATTTTGATAAAGATCATGTAGGAGGAGCTAATAAAGTTATAAACAATATAGAAATAGGAAGTATTCTGCAAAGTAACTATCCTAAAGAAAGTAAAGTATATGATAAATACTTAGAAGCTATTAAAAACAATAATGTTAAAGTTGTAACAGTGGTTAAAGACATATCATTTAGTTTTGGAGACATTAAATTTGTAGTAAATGGTCCAGACGAAGAAGAGTATTCTGAAAAGCCAAGTAATAATTCTTCACTTATAACAAAAGTATATTATAAAGATAATAGTTTACTATTTATGGGAGATGCTGAAAACTTAAGAATAAGTGAGTTTTTAAGTGAAAATAATGAGACATTTGATTTTCTAAAAGTTCCGTATCATGGGCATTACCAAGAGAAGCTAGAAGAATTAATTAAAAGAATTAGTCCTAAGTATGCACTTATAACATCTAGTGATAAAGAGATAGAAGATGAGTCGACACTGGAAGTATTAAATAAATATAATGTAAAAACATATCTGACGAGAAAAGGTACTATAGATGTAGTCTTTGATGGAACAACAATTGAAGTAAGTCAATAATTTACAAAACAAACATAAGATGCTATAATACACTTGATTAAAAAGTGGTGAAGTTTATGGAAAAATATCAAGAAATAGAAAGAAGTATTATAAAAACATATAGAAAAGAAATATGGGCTAAGTTTGTTAAAGCTATTAAAGACTATAAACTAATTAATGAAGGCGATAAAGTAATGGTATGCATTAGTGGAGGAAAAGACTCATTTTTACTTGCCAAATGTATACAAGAGCTAGAAAGACACGGAGACGTCCATTTTGAGGCAAAATACGTTGTTATGAACCCTGGATATAGTACTGAACATTTTAATATGATTTTGCACGTTGCTGAAGAGTTAAACGTTCCTATTGAAGTTTTTGAATCAGATATATTTGATGTAGTATATGCAAATGCTGGGCAAAGTCCTTGCTACTTATGTGCTAGAATGAGAAGAGGTTTTCTATATAATAAAGCTAAAGAACTAGGCTGCAATAAAATAGCTTTAGGACACCATTTTGATGATGTAATAGAAACTACAATGTTATCAATGCTTTATGGGGCAGAACTAAAAACAATGATGCCTAAATTACACAGTGATAACTTTGAAGGCCTAGAACTAATAAGACCTTTATATTTAGTAAAAGAACAAGCGATTATGACTTGGAGAGATAAAAACAAATTAAGTTTCATCAACTGTGCTTGTAAGTTTACTAAAGAAGTAAATGAAAGAGAAAAAGATAGTAAAAGAAAAGAAATGAAAGAACTAATTAAAAATCTTAAAAAAGTAAACAAAGATATAGACCATAATATATTTACAGCTTTATCAAATGTAAATTTAAATTGTGTAGTAGCTTATCATAAAGATGGAGAACATCATTCATTTTTAGACAATTATGAAAAATAAAGCTTTAAATAAAATGACAATTTTTTTGAAATTTTTGTGAAAATATAAAAAGAGTCTTTATCTAAAAATTATTTTGTGATATCATACTTTTAGAGAATAGGTGATACATAATGAATAATAAAATTGAAAATACTAAAAAAGAAATAAATATTAGAAGTGCTTCTTTTACACTAATTGAGGTAATTATAATTATTTTAATCACTAGTTTAGTTGTAGGAGTTGCTACAAGTATTATAGTGTACAGAAACTATAATGATATTAAAGCAACTGCTAATGGAGATAGTGTAAGCAAAATTTCAGAGTTAGAAGAAGCATACAACAATATATTAAATGGATATGTAGAAAAAATTGATGAAAACGAGTTAGTGAATGCAGCAATTAAGGGAATGTATAATTACATAGGAGATCCATACACAACTTATTTAGATGAAGAAACCACAAGCAATTTAATGGATAGATTAAATGGAGAATATTATGGATTAGGAGTAGAATTTACAAAAACCGAAGAGGGATTTGTAGTTGTAACAGTTTTTGATGGAAGTCCAGCGAAAGATGCAGATATTAAAGTGGGAGACTTTCTTGTTAAGGTAAATGGAGAGGATTTAAGCGAAAAGACAGCACAAGAAGTTGCTAATATGATTAGAAATAATCCTAGTAGGAAAATAAAAATAAGTGTAACTAGAGGTACGATTACATTAACAAAAGATGTAACACTTTCTACAATAACTATTCCTGCAGTCAGTAAAGAAAAATATGATAATATTGGCTATATAAAAATAGAAACTTTTTCAAATACAACATATTCACAATTTAAAGATGCTTTAGAGAGTTTGGAAAAAGAAGGAATAGATGGACTGGTAATAGATGTTAGAAATAATGGTGGAGGGTACTTAACAGCCGCTGTAGATATAGCTGAACTATTTTTAGAGAAAGGTAAAAACATCTATGGCCTTAAAAATCAGACAGAAACTAAATTTTATGAAGATTCAACTAGAGAAAACAGGAAACTAAAAGTGGCAGTTTTAATAAATTCATCAAGTGCATCCGCATCTGAAATACTTGCTGCAGCATTAAAAGAAAGTTATGGAGCAACATTAGTAGGAACAACTTCATATGGAAAAGGAACAGTACAAGAAACTAATGATTTAAAAAGCGGAGGAATGGTAAAATATACTACTGCATACTGGTTAACACCAAATGGAAATAGTATAAATCAAAAAGGATTAGAACCAGACATAAAGATTGAAGCGTTAAATGAAAGTAATACAGAAAAAGATGTTCAATTAAATAGTGCTTTAGAAGCACTTAGATAAGAATAATAATGAATGCTAGCAATAGTATTCATTTTCTTTCTGTAAAGCATAAGGAAACTTTTACTATTAATAAAGAAAGTATTGTGTTATAATATTAGCAGTGAAGGAAGCGTGAGATTGTGAGATTACAAATAGGGGATGTAATCAAGATTCACTGTTATAAACACAATGGGATGATATACAAAACATGGGAAAAAGCAATTGTGTTAGACATTAACAAAGACTATTTAGTGCTTGGCAATAATAATGTACTAGTAACAAAAAAAGATGGAAGAAGCTGGCATACAAAAGAACCTGCAATAATGTTCTTTTATAAAGACAGATGGTTTAATATAATTGCACAAATTAAACGCAATGGACTGTTTTACTATTGCAATATAGCTAGCCCATATGTAATTGATAATGGTGTGATCAAATATATTGATTACGATTTAGACTTAAGAGTTTTTCCAGATGGAGCATTTAGAGTATTAGATAGAAATGAATATAACTATCATAAAAGATTAATGAAATATCCATTTGAGATAAATGAGATTATTAAATATGAATTAACAGCATTAATAAATATGAAAAGAAATGCAGTTAAACCATTTAATAAAGAGACAGTAGATTACTATTATAGAATATTTAGAAAGATATCTAATTTTTAGTAATCTTTTTCTTTACAAATGCATATAATAAAGTTGTATAGCGAGTAATAGACACTAAAAAACAAAAAAATAAAAAAAGTAAAAAAAATTTTAAAAAAAGTATTGCATTATGTTTTGAGTAGTGGTATTATATTCCTCGTTGACCTGATGAAGAGGTCAAATATCAAACTCAATTGTCCGTAATTTCGCAAGAAATGACGAATAATGTAAAAAAATGAAAAAAATTAAAAAAAGTTGTTGACTTTTAAAAACGAGTTTGATATATTATATAAGCAACCACGAAAAAGGTTGAAATGATCTTTGAAAACTAAGTAAAATATGAATGAGTTTTAGTTAGGATTATAACAAAATCAATTCCAAAAATCGAATAGATTTTTTTATTGAGAGTTTGATCCTGGCTCAGGAT